>DYZF01000221.1 GCA_020741375.1 Tessaracoccus flavescens | reverse complement strand
CTCGGCGTCGAAGGCCGAGGATTCGACGGCGGCGATCAACATGCGCCAGCCGCACATGATCGAGGCCGCGAAGGCCCACAACGACCGCGTCATCCTCGAGGCCTTCATCGAGGGCATCGAGGAGTGCGAGGACGATTACGTGAAGGCCCTGCTGGTGCAGGTCTGCGATCTCTACGCGCTTGCGACCATCGAGGAGAACCGCGCGTGGTACATGGAGCACGAGGCGTTCGACCCGCGCCGCTCGAAGGCCATCACCGCGGCCGTCGACGAGCTGCTGGTTGAGTTGCGCCCGCGCTCGGTGGAGCTGGTCGAGGGCCTAGGCGTGCCCGAGGAATGGACGGTGCACCCCCGCGAGGCGGTTCCCCCGCTGATGTCGTAAGTAATCGCTCCTGTCGTAAGTGAACTCGCTCCCTGAGCAGCGCGTAGCGCTGACGAAGGGCGCGGCGCCACTACGCAATGACCACCGGAGGCTCCGGGCGCCCCACCGCCCGGAGCCTCCGTCGTTTTCTCGGGCGAAATGTAACTTCGAATACCCAGACCCGAGCCGTTCATCTGGTAAAAGTGCCCGCCACGGCAGGCGCTTGTCGGCTAGCCTTCTCTAGTCAAGTGTTTCGTCAGGGGGGAGCCTCTAAACCCATGCGGGTGATGCTCGTGACCCAGCACTTCGCTCCGGAGCACAATCCTCCGAGCTTCCGATGGGGTTGGCTGACCCGTAGCTTCGCGGAACAGGGCGTCACCGTCGATGTCTTGACAGCCGCCCAGTCTCGCGTCAATGACGCTCCGTGGCCCACTAGCGTCCGAGTCCACCGGCTGCGCAACATCCTTCGTGGCCGCGGTCTTGCCACTCGGCTTCTCAACGAACTCATGTTGGCCTTCAAGTTCGTCGCGACCGCGCTTCGGCTACCCCGGCCAGACGTGGTCATCGTGACTGCCCCGCCGCTCGGAGCCATGCTCTACGCCAAACCTCTTGCGGCTCTTCTGCGCAGGCCGTTGGTGCTCGAGGTGAGGGATGCGTGGCCCGAACTCCTCGACGAGTGGCCCACGTGGTCCGACTACGGCAACGGCCCCACGCCCCGACGCTTGAGGGACGCAGCAGCTCAGGCCACGATCCGAGTAATTCGTCCCTGGATGCTGGCCGCGCGCAAGAGCGCAAGCCTCGTGGTGTGCACGTCGCGCACGTACGGCAAGCATCTCGAGCAAGAAGGTGTCCGCAAGGTCCTGGTGATTCCGAACCGCTCCGCGACATCCGTCCGGTTCCCTCCCCGGGAATTCGATGGAACTCTTCGGATCCTCTATCTGGGAAAGGTTGGGCGGGCCCAGCTTTTGGCCACCGCGGTTCGAGCCGCTGCGATGGTGAAGGAGCAGGGTGGAAGCATCGTGCTTCGTCTTGTTGGGGGCGGCGCTCACCTAGTTGCCCTCCAGCGGCTCGCGGACCAACTCGATGCGCCAGTCGAGTTCCTCACCCGCGTTCCACTCGATCAGGTTCCCGAGCACTATGAGTGGGCCGATTCCCTGCTCGTGATCCTGCGAGACTGGGAAGCGATGTCGATGACCGTCCCATCCAAACTCCTCGAGATGATCGGCACAGACAAGCACATCTCGGCCTCAGTGACCGGAGAACCAGCGCGGCTCGTCAGAGAGTCCGGGGCCGGCGACGTCGTCGAGCCTCAGTCAGCCGAGGCATTGGCCGAACTATGGCTCCGTTTGATCAGAGAGCCCGAACACCTGCGGCGCAACCCCGCAGACGAGTGGCTTGGCAAGCTTCGGGATCAGCAGACTTTGGGCGCGCTGTACGTCGAAGCGCTGCGCGAGGCGGCAGCCCGACGATGAGGGACCCCCTCAAGCTCTGGGCCACCGACCTGAGACTCGTCGGGTCCACCGCCCTCCGCTCCCTGTCCGACGATCCGCTCCAGTTCTTGGTGCAGGTGGCACGGCGGGCGGGTAAACGCTCCAAGCCTCACCACCAGCGGCCCACGGTGCTCAACGCCTACCGGTGGTTTCTAGCCGATCGACCCGAAGTGGCTGCGCGCCTATTGGCAGAATCGCGTCACGGCCCCGGTCTACGCCGACGGCTCGCCCGGCGTCTACTGGTTCAGCTGGGGGCCGATCGGGCACATCCATCCGATCCCGACCGGCTGAGATGGCTCGATCGCACCCAAGTGGGCGATCTGAGCGGCGCGTTGGCGCAGGTGAAGCCGGAGTCGGCGGCAGGGCGCCGCACCGCGTCCGAGCTGCGACTACTGGAACCCAGCGCCAGCGAGCACCACCGAATCCCTCTGCAGCCTGCGTCAGCGGGCAGCCACAGAGCGCTGTTCGTCCTCACCAACTCGCTGCCCTACACGAAGTCCGGTTACACCTACCGCTCCCACGCCATCCTGAAGGCCCTGAACGCCGTGGGGGTGGCGGCTGAGGCCAGCACTCGCATCGGGTACCCCTCGACGGTCGGCATTCCCGGCCGGCCCCGCACTGCAGTGGTCGATGGCGTGCGGTACCACCGGATCGTCTCTGCGGGGCTTCCACTTGAACTTGACGAGCGGCTGGATGAGCAGGTGTCTCTG
>DYZF01000220.1 GCA_020741375.1 Tessaracoccus flavescens | reverse complement strand
GCTGGTGTTCAGCCAGTTCACGAGCTACTTGGCGCTGGTGAAATCGCGCCTGACCAGCGAGGGAATCGAATACGAGTACCTCGATGGCGCCACCCGCAACCGGGCGGGCCAGATCAGCGCCTTCCGTGAGGGCGAGGCGCCGGTGTTCCTCATCAGCCTGAAGGCCGGCGGCTTTGGCCTCACGCTCACCGAGGCGGATTACGTCTTCATCCTCGACCCGTGGTGGAACCCGGCCGCCGAGAATCAGGCCATCGACCGGACGCACCGCATCGGTCAGGACAAGCCCGTCAACGTCTACCGGTTGGTGGCCAGCGACACCATCGAGGAGAAGGTGCTGGCGCTCCAGGAACGCAAACGCGATCTCTTTGACGCCGTCGTGGGGCAGACTGCCTCCGTAGCGGCTCCACTCGGCGCCGACGACATCATGGGACTCCTCGGCGACTGATACTCCATGGCACTCGACCCGATCACCATGCTGGGGATCGCGGCCGCCGTCGTCACCGGCCTCCTCGGCTGACCCCGCGCCTTCGTCAGCAGTCGCAGACTCCGCCTACAACCGCCGCTCAGAGAGCGTGATCACCCGCATCGCATCAGGCGAGGTGGCGGCCTCTCGCCCAGCCCATACAATGGCTGGGACGCCTTCCCCAAGGAACCCGAGGTAACACAGACGTGGCTGACCAGCGCGCACTCGACCGAGTTGTGATTCGATTCGCCGGCGACTCCGGCGACGGCATGCAACTCACCGGCGATCGCTTCACAGCCGAAACCGCAAGTTTCGGCAACGACATCGCCACCCTCCCCAACTTCCCCGCCGAAATCCGGGCCCCACAGGGCACGCTCCCCGGCGTGTCCAGCTTCCAGTTGCACTTCGCCAACTTCGACATCGTGACCCCCGGCGACGTGCCGGACGTGCTCGTCGCGATGAACCCCGCGGCGCTGAAGGCCAACCTGCGCGACCTGCCCAAGGGCGGCGTGATCATCGTGGACACCGCAGATTTCACCAAGCGCAACCTCGCGAAGATCGGCTGGGCCCACAACCCGCTAGAGGACGGATCGCTCAGCAACTACCGCCTCTACGCGTTCGACCTGACGGCGCTGGCGACGGCGTCCGTCGCCGAGTTCGACCTCACGCGCAAGGATGCCTCCCGTACCAAGAACATGTTCGCGCTGGGCCTGCTGAGCTGGCTCTACTCCCGCCCCACCGAGGGCACGTTGAAGTTCCTGACGGAGAAGTTCGCCAAGAAACCAGACATCCGCGACGCCAACATCGCCGCGTTCAAGGCCGGCCACGCCTACGGCGAAACCACCGAGGCCTTCGAGCACCGCTACACCGTCGCCCCTGCCCCCATGGCCAAGGGCCGCTACCGGCAGATCTCGGGCAACGTCGCCACCGCCTACGGCCTCATCACCGGCGCCCACAAGGCCGGCCTCCAGCTGTTCCTGGGTTCCTACCCGATCACCCCGGCCTCAGACATCCTCCATGAGTTGAGCAAGCGCAAGGACGTCGGCGTCATGACCTTCCAGGCCGAGGATGAGATCGCCGCCGTCGGCGCCGCGCTGGGCGCGTCGTTCGCCGGCTCGCTGGGCGTCACGACGACGTCGGGCCCCGGCATGGCGCTGAAGGCCGAGACCATCGGCTTGGCGGTCATGACGGAACTGCCGCTAGTCGTCGTCAACGTGCAGCGCTCCGGCCCCTCCACGGGCATGCCCACCAAGACCGAGCAGGCAGACCTTCTTCAGGCCATGTACGGCCGCAACGGCGAGTCGCCGCTTCCTGTGCTGGCCGCGAAGTCCGCCACCGACTGCTTCGACACCGCGCTCGAGGCCTGCCGCATCGCCGTGAAGTACCGCACGCCGGTGATCATGCTCTCCGACGGCTACCTCGCCAACGGCGCCGAGCCATGGAAGCTGCCCAACCTCGACGAGATCCCGGCCATCGAGCCGAACTTCTCCACCGAGCCCAACGCCACCGACGACAAGGGCGAGCCCGCGTTCTACCCCTACGACCGCAATCCCGAGACGCTTGCCCGCGCGTGGGCAGCACCCGGCACGCCCGGTCTGGAACACCGCATCGGCGGCTTGGAGAAGTCGTCGCGCACCGGCCAAATCTCGTACGACCCGGACAACCACGAGCTGATGACGCTCACGCGACGCGAGAAGCTGCGCGGGATCGTCCAGGACATCCCAGATCTTCAGGTGGACGATCCCAGCGGCGAGGCACGCGTCCTCGTCCTCGGGTGGGGCTCCACTTACGGCCCCATCACCGCCGCCGCGCGCCGTGTGCGCACCGGCGGCCGCGCCGTCGCCCTAGCCCACCTGCGACACCTGAACCCGATGCCCGCCAACCTCGGCGACATCCTGCGCAGCTACGACAAGGTGATCGTGCCCGAGATGAACCTCGGCCAACTCGCCGTCGTGCTGCAGGCCCGCTACGCGGTGCCGATCACCCGGTACTCCCGCGTGCGCGGCCTCCCCATTTCACTCACCGAACTTGAAGCAGATCTCATCACCGAGATCGACGAGCTGAAGGAGGGCAACTGATGAGCACGTCAGGCCTCGCCCACATCCCGCTGAGCCTGGAGCCGCTGAGCAAGAAGGATTACACGTCGGATCAAGAGGTCCGCTGGTGCCCCGGCTGCGGCGACTACGCCATCCTCTCCACGTTCCAGTCGATGATGGCCACGCTCAACATCAAGCGTGAGAACACCGTCATCATCTCCGGCATCGGCTGCTCCTCGCGCTTCCCGTACTACGTCGACACCTACGGCATGCACTCCATCCACGGGCGCGCCCCGGCCATCGCGACCGGTGTGGCGATGTCGCGGCCAGACCTCAACGTCTGGGTGGTGACCGGCGACGGCGACGCGCTGTCCATCGGCGGCAACCACCTCATGCACGCGCTGCGCCGCAACGTGAACATGACGATCCTGCTGTTCAACAACCGGATCTACGGCCTAACGAAGGGCCAGTACTCCCCCACGTCGGAGATCGGCAAGGTCACGAAGTCGACGCCGTACGGCTCACTGGACACCCCGTTCAACCCGGTGTCGCTCGCCATCGGCGCCGAGGCGTCATTCGTCGCGCGCACGATCGACTCAGACCGCAAGCACCTCACCGAGGTGTTGACCGCGGCGGCCGAGCATCGGGGCACGTCGTTGGTGGAGATCTACCAGAACTGCCCCATCTTCAACGACGACGCCTTCGCCACCCTCAAGGGCCCCGAGGGAACGCTCATCGCGCTCAAGCACGGCGAGCCCGTCACCTTCGGTGGCGGCGAGTTCTGCGTAATCCGCAAGCCCGACGGCGACATCGAGGTGGCGAAGACCGCCGACGTCGACGCCTCGCAGATCGTGGTGCACGACGAGACCCGCGCTGACCCGTCGCAAGCCTTCGCACTGTCGCGGCTCACGGAGCCCGGCCTGCTGCGCCAGGCTCCCATCGGCATCTTCCGACGCGTTCCGCGGCCTAGCTACGATGATCTTGTCCGCGAGCAGATCGACGCCGTCCGCGTCGAGGATCAAGCCGCGGCGCTGGCCTCGGTGATCGCCGGGCCCGACACGTGGGAGGCGGACGAGAGATGACCGACGGCGGGCCGCGTTTCGTGGCCCCGGTCATCCACGACGGTCCCCGACGGAACCGTCTTCCGCTGCGAGCCCTTCTGCTGGGCTTGGTGCTCATCCTGATCACCGGCATCGCGATCGGCTTCATCTACGTCCGCTTCTTCCGGGTGGTTCCGGTGGATCAGGACGTCCTCGTGCGCACCACGCCCGGCAGCATCACGGGCCCCCGCCTGCAGAGCCCCCAAGAAGTGGTCCAGCGCTACTTCGAGGCCCTGCGCGACGGCAACATCGAGTCGGCGCTCGCGCTGGGTCCGCGTGGCGGCCCCGGTCGCGGCTCGCTCGTGACCGCCCGTGCGTTCGAGGAGACCCGCCGGATCAGCCCCATCGACGACATCGAGGTGACGGCCGACGATCCGGAGGCCGTCGAGGTTCAGGTGTCGTACACGCTGGGCGGGGAGCCGGTGGAGGAATCGGTGCGCGTCACCCGCAACGACGACGGCACCTATCAAATGGCGCAGACCACCACCACCGTCGAGTTCGACGTCACCGGCGGCCAGTCGCTGCCCATGATCGTCAACGGCCAAAGAGTGGGATCGAACGAACTGCTCGAAGTGGTTCCCGGCCGGTACGAGGTGAGCACCGGCCTGCCGTTCATCACGTACGCCGCTCCCCACAACAGCTTCACCGTCACGTCGATGACGCCGTCGGAAGTGGTCGAACTCACGGCCATCCCCACCCTCACGCCGGAGGGCGAGCACGAATTGGTGCAGGCGGCCAGATCGTCGCTGGCCTCGTGCCTCGAGCTTCGCCAACTGGAGCCGGCAGATTGCCCCAACCACATCACACCGTCGGCCCCGGTGGACGAGAGCACCGTGCGCTGGGAACTCGTGAACGACCCGTGGCGGCGACTGCAACCAATTCTTCATCCCGAGGATCAGACGGTGGCGGCGCTGAGCACCGTCATCCGCACCAACGTCACCTTCACCTACTCCGACGGTTCCTCGTCCGGAAACAACTTCCAGATCCGCACCGCTCAGATCAGGGCCAACATGGCCGGCGAGACGCCTGCCGACATCGTCATCGACTGGCAGTAGGGCACTCGGCCGGGTCAGTAGGGTTGATGCCATGACAGCGATCAACTTCGACCATTTCGACGCCGACGTCCGCCCGCAGGATGACCTGTTCCGCCACGTCAACGGCACGTGGCTCAAGACCGTGAAGATCGATCCGGACAAGTCGTCGGCCGGCGGATTCATGGATCTCAGAGATCAGGCCGAGAGCGACGTGCGCGAACTGATCGAGGGCCAGACCTCCACAGATCTCGGCACCGACGAGGGCCGCATCCGTGCCCTGTACCAGTCGTTCATGGACGTGGAGCGCGTCGAGGCACTCGGCGTCGAGCCCGTCCGGCCGATCCTCAACTCGATCGACTCCATCGCGGACGCCAGCGGCCTGGCCCGCCACCTCGGCTGGTCGCTTCGCCACGGCGTGAGCCCGCTGGTGCACCTCTACGAGGAGGCCGATCCGGGCGAGCCGTCGCGCTACGGCGTCTTCGCCAGCCAGGGCGGCTTGGGGCTGCCGGACGAGGCGTACTACCGCCTGGACGAGCACGCCGAGATCCGCGCCGCCTACCTCCGCCACGTCGAGCAGGTGTTCACGCTCGCCGGCTTCGAGGACGCGGCGCAGCAGGCTCAGGCGGTTCTGGATCTGGAGACCGACATCGCGGCGCACCACTGGGACCGCGTCCGCTGCCGCGACCTGCGCGCCATGTACAACCCCACCAAGCTCGACGACGTGAAGGCCATGAGCCCCGGGTTCGACTGGGACGCCTTCCTCGACGGCGCGCAGATCCCCGCCGACAAGCTGGCTGAGCTGATCGTGACGCAGCCGTCCTTCCTCGAGGGGGTCGCCCCCTTGCTGGCCTCCGCCCCGATCGAGGCGTGGCGCTCGTGGGCCCGCTGGAAGGCGCTGTCGGGCCTGTCCCCCTACCTGTCCAGCGACTTCGTCGACGCCCGCTTCGACTTCTACGAGAAGACGCTCTCCGGCAACGAGGAGCAGCGCCCCCGGTGGAAGCGCGCCGTCGGGTTCGTGGAGGGCGTCGTTGGCGAGGCCATCGGCCGGCTCTACGTGGCCAAGCACTTCAAGCCCGCAGCCAAGGAGGCCATGGACGTCTTGGTGGGCAACCTGATGGCCGCCTACCGCGCGTCCATCGAGAAACTGGAGTGGATGACCGACGCCACCCGCGAGGAAGCCCTGCACAAGCTGGCCAAGTTCAGCCCCAAGGTGGGCTACCCGGTGAAGTGGCGCGACTACTCAGAGCTCGCCCTCTCCGGCGACGATCTGGTGGGCAACGTCATGGCGGCCAACTCCTTCGAGCTCGATTACTCCCTCTCCAAGATGGGCGGCCCCATCGACCGCGACGAGTGGGGCATGTTCCCGCAGACCGTCAACGCCTACTACCACCCGCTGCGCAACGAGATCGTGTTCCCGGCAGCCATCCTGCAGCCGCCATTCTTCAACCCGGAGGCCGACGACGCCGTCAACTACGGCGCGATCGGTGCCGTGATCGGCCACGAGATCGGGCACGGCTTCGACGACAAGGGCTCCACCTGCGACGGCGACGGCCGCCTGCGCGACTGGTGGCAGCCCGCCGACCGCGAGGCCTTCGAGGGGCTCGCCAACCAGTTGGTCGACCAGTACGAGGGCTTGAAGCCCGAGGGCATCGACGACGCGGGCGTCAACGGCAAGCTCACGGTGGGCGAGAATATCGGCGACCTCGGCGGGCTGGGCATCGCCTACAAGGCTTGGCTGCTCGCGGGTGGCCGGCCCGACGGCGATCCGATCGACGGCCTCACCCCGGCCCAGCGGTTCTTCCACGGCTGGGCGCAGGCGTGGCGGGGGAAGCGGCGGCCGGAAGCGGCCCGCATGCTGCTGGCCACGGACCCGCACTCGCCGGCGGAGTTCCGCTGCAATCAGATCGTGCGCAACCTCGACGCGTTCTACGCGGCCTTCGACGTGACGCCGGAGGATCAGCTGTGGCTGGATGAGCAGGAGCGAGTCACCATCTGGTGAGATCATGAGAACGCTCTAGAGCAGACGCCCGCTTGGCTATCCGCCAGGTGGGCGTCTC
>DYZF01000219.1 GCA_020741375.1 Tessaracoccus flavescens | reverse complement strand
GACGGCCCGCGGGTTGGAGCGGTCGGCCAGCAGCAACGAGGTCGCGGCGAGGGCAGGGTGCCGCGGGGCCTCGCCTGCGGCGGTGCGCCGTCGGTGTGTGATGAGGGATTCGCTGAGCTCCAGCACGGCGTCGGTGAGCTGGTTCTCGACGAGGACGGCGCGGTCGACGCCGAGCGTGTGCCGCAGGACGCCGAGGGTGCGTTGCGCCCGTTCGATCCTCACGCCGGCGTCGACGAACACCCAGGTGACGTCGCGGGTGAGGGATTCGGCGTTGATGCCGGCCAGCGCCAGCGTGCCGCGGATGAGGTCGTCGAGCACGCCGGTCAGGTCGCGCTTGCGGGATGCCTCGTCGAGGCGGCGGTCGAGGCTGGCGAGCACGTGCCACAGGTCGCTCGACATGATGTCCGGCACCTGGTGCGCGGCGGCCGTCATCTTGGCGACGGCGTGCGCCACGGAACCCTCGACTGTCGCGTCCGTGATGGCGGTGCGGATGCGGCGCGCCGAGTGCGGGGTGTCGCCTGCGCCTAGGTCGAGTCCGGTGATCTGCTCCCCCGCCGTCAGCACCGCGGAGAGCACCTGACCGCCCCGCGACTTCGGGTTCTGCCCGTGGTCGAGCGCCAGGTCCAAGCCCTTGCGCAGCAGCCGCACGCCGCTGTCGGCGCGCTCGGCGTAGCGGCCGAACCAGAACAGGTTGTCGGCGATGCGCGGCGCGAGCGCGCTCACGCGCTGGATGGCGATCGGGCCGCCGTCGTAGGTCTGCGTCCACGTCTCCTGGACCTCGTCGGGATCCAGCACCCACACGTCCTTGGCGATGGCGCCGGACATGTTGCGAATCTTGAAGCCGTCATCGACGGCGACACGCGCGAGGCCGCCGGGCAGGAACTCGTGCACCCGGTTGACTTGGGCGCCGAAGCAGCGCAGCACCATGCGGCGCGGGGCGAGCCCGTCGTCGGTGACCACGGGCGCCGTCGACACGTCGATGGCCTCTTGGCCGCACCACGCCCACGGCTGCGCCTCGATGCGCGCGGCCAGCGCGTCGCGGTCGGCGGCGGAAAGCTCGGAGCCGACGACGGTGGCTGAGCCGAGCCCGCGGTTGAGGGGCTTGATGAGGAGCGAATCGAGATTGGCCAGCACGTGGCTGCGCTGGGCGTCGTCGCCGCACCACCACGTGCGGGCCGACGGCAACAGCAACTCCTCGCCGAGCAGTTGCGGCGCCAGCGTGGGCAGGTAGCCGAGCAGGGCCGGGTTCTCCAGCACGCCGCTGCCGAGCGGGTTGATCGTGGCGACGTTGCCGAGGCGGGTGGCCTCGAGCAGGCCGGCGAGGCCGAGCTGGGAATCGCTGCGGAATTCGAGCGGATCGCACAGCGAGGATTCGACCCGGCGGAGGATCACGTCCACCAGTGAACGACCCTCCGGGGAGTTGATCCACACCTGGCCGTCGCGGAGGATCAGGTCTTCGGCCTCGACGAGCGCGTAGCCCAGCAGGGTGGCGAGGAAACCCTGCTCGAACGCCGTCTCGCTGCTGGCACCGGACCACAGCAGCACGCCCTTCGGGGTGTGGCCGGGGCGGGGCGCGAGCTGTTGGATGCCGGTGCGCATGGCGCTGAAGTACGAGCGCAGGCGAGCCGGGCGGGCGTCGTGGTGCAGATCCCCCATGACGCGGGAGGTGAGCCGACGGTTGGTCATCACGTAGCCGGCCCCCGACGGTGTGCCGGTGCGGTCGGCGAGGACGGTCCAGGTGCCGTCGGGCGCGCGGCCCAGATCCGTGGCCACGAGCGGGAGCCAGTTGTCGCCGGGCGCGGCGACGCCACAGGCCTGATGGAGGAAGCCCTGATGGCCCCACACCACCTCGGCGGGCAGCGCGCCGGAGGCGAGGAGGGTTTGGGATCCGTAGAGGTCCCGCAGCACGAGATTCAGCAACCGCGCGCGCTGCTTGAGGCCGGCCTCGAGGGTGCCCCAATCGGCGGTGCCCATGATGACGGGCAGCGGGTCGATCACCCAGTTGCGGCCGCTTTCGCCGCCGTAGAGGATGCCTTCTTCATGGACGAGGGCCGCCATCTCGTCGCGTGCCGCGAGCAGTCCGTTCAGGCCCAACGCGTCGATAGCGTCGACGACGTGCCGCTGCTCAGGACGCTGATCTTGGCGGGTGGTGAGCTCGTCCCAGGCCGAGGTGAGGAGCGCCTGGTAGGACGCGAGATGGCTCGAGTCGATGGCGGCGGTCACGGAGGTAGCCTATCCGGCCGCGTCCCCACTCGCGAGACGGGTGATGAGGGGTGGGGACGAGTCGGCCGGTAAGCCGGGTTCTGTCGAAGGATGATCATCTATCTGAGGCCCACCGTTGCCGATGGGCTCATGCAACCTACCCGGAAGCCTCGCGCGAGCAGCGCTCAGACGGCTTCCGCGGCCAGCGAGGCTGGCCTTCTTGGTCTTGCTCCGAGTGGGGTTTACCTAGCCGCACCGGTCGCCCGGCGCGCTGGTGGTCTCTTACACCACCGTTTCACCCTTACCTGTTGCCAGGCGGTCTGCTTTCTGTGGCACTGTCCCGCGGGTCACCCCGGGTGGGCGTTACCCACCACCCTGCTCTGTGGAGCCCGGACTTTCCTCAGCTATTGCTAGCCGCGATCATCTGGCCGACTCGTCCAAGCCCCTATCCTATCGCGGATCAGTTGGGGCGCGACAACGTCACGCGGCCGCCGGTGACGTCCACCTTGTCGATGCGCACCCGCACTTCCTCGCCCAACTCCTTCTGCTTCGCGGAGACCTTGAGCTCAACCGCCGGGTCTGCGATCTGCACCGTGCCGACGCCCGTCTTGGGGTGCACGTCGGTGATGACACCGGTGAGGATGTCGCCGACGTGGTGCTTCATCGTCAGGGCTTCGGCCAGATCAAGCACTCCGTTCTCGTAGGAGCGGGCCGTGCGGCCGGAGTCGTTCATCTCGTCGGGCAGCACGCTGAGGCCGGCTCGGGCCCACTCGGGCACCTCGAGCCCGTTGAGCAGGCTGTGGCAGATCTCCAGCACGTAGCGGTCGACGAGGCGGCGCAGGGGCGCCGTCGTGTGGGCGTACGGAGCCGCGAGCGCGCCGTGGAGGAGGTTCTCGTCGGGGATCTCGCCGTCGAACGCGAGGTAGCTGGCGCCGCGGAACAAGATGGTGCACTTGGTGAGTGCGGCGAGCTGCTTCGGGTCGTCGGGCGAGAGCGAGCGGACGAACTCGGGATAACTCATGGACTTGGGCCACTCGACGCCCAGCGTGCGCACCGCACGGCGGAGCTTGGCGATGGACCAATCTTCGGCGGGCGGGAGGGTGCGGAGAATGCCGATCTTGCCGTCGAGCATCACCTGCGCTGCCGTGTAGCCGGTGAGCAGCGAGATCTGGGCATTGTGGTTCTCCACCGGCACCAGCCCACGGAACTCGAGATCCCACGTGCCGCCGTGCTCGACGATCTCCTGTTCGGGCAGGTTGAGCGACACACCGCCGCGGTCGAGCTCGAGCTGGGCGCGCTTCTCCCCCACCTCGGGCAGCAGCTCGATGCTGGGATGCGCGCGGCCGGCGTCGAGGTCGGCTTGGACCCCCTCGTAGTTCAGCTTCGCCCGGTTGAGCACCATGGCGCGGGTCAGCGCCACGTCGCGGAACTCACCTTGGGCGTCGAGGCGGATCTCCCACAGCATCGCCGGGCGCGGCGTGCCGTCGGCCAGCAGCGAGGCGGCCCCTTCGCTCAGCACCGGCGGGTGAAGCGGCACCCTCGCGCTGGGCGCGTACAGCGTCTGGCCCCGACGGTGGGTCTCGGCTTCCAGCGCGGTGCCGGGACGCACGAAGTGGCCCACGTCGGAGATGGCGTAGCGGACGAGGTAGCCGTCGCCGTCGCGTTCGATCTGCAACGCCTGATCGAGATCCATCGAGGTGGGCGGGTCGATGGTCACGAACTCGATGTCCGTGCGGTCGACGTGCTCCGTCGGGGGCAGATCAGCGGCCAGCTCAGCGTCGGCGAGCACCGCCTCGGAGAATGTCTGCGGCAACTCCAACTTACGCTGCAGCAGCTTCAGCCCCTCCCGGAGCTCTTCGGGGATCCTCTCGATGTTGAGGTGCGGGGAGGGCATGGGTTAGCTCCTAGAGTCCGGATTCGGCGGTTCGCACGAGGATGCGGTCGCACTCGACGCAGCGCACCACTTGGTTGGCGGGCGCCTTGCGGTAGGCGTCCATGTCGGCGATGTTGAGCTGCAGCTGGCAGCCGCCACAGCGGCCGGCCTGAAGGAGCGCCGCACCGAGACCGGTGGAGGCCCGGTACTTCTCGTACAGCGCCAGCAGCGGCGCGGGAACGGTCTTGGCGAGCGGCTCACGGGCAGCGGACAGGTCCTTGGCCTCTTGACTGAGCTTGGCAACCGCCTCGTCGCGGGTGGTCACCTCCCCGCGCAGTTGCTCCTCGATCTCCGTCTTCCGGGCGGCAACCTTCTCGCGGTGCGCCGTCGCGGCCTCCAGCTTGTCCATCAACTCCAGCTGATCGTCCTCCAGCGAAGCGATCCGCCGCTTAAGGTGGGCCACTTCCTCCGTCAGGGAGCGCAGAATCTTGGAATCGGTGACCGATCCGTCAGCCAAGCGCTGCTCGTCGCGTTCCAGGCGGCTGCGCACTGGGGCCAGATCGGACTCCGCCTTCTTCACCGCGACGGACAGGTCGTCGACATCGGTGACGCTCGCGACGAGTTCGTCGGTGACGGACTGGCGCGCCGACATCAGATCCGCGATCGACTTGTGTTGCGGCAGCGACCGTGCGCTGTGCTGAACGCGGGCCACCTCCGAATCGAGATCGGCGAGCCGTAGCAACGTGCGTTGATCAGCGGGGTCAGCGAGCATCTGAGGGTCCTTGTCCAGTTGGGTGGAGCCCATCCTAATGCGCTTCGACCACGTCGCGCGCGGCTCAGAGCGACAGGCGCGCCTTCACCAGATCGGCGAGCGCCTGAGCGATGCTCTGCGCCTGCTCCTGCGTCGGGGCTTCCACCATGACGCGCACCACCGGCTCAGTGCCGGAGGGGCGCAGCAGCACGCGACCGGTGTCGCCCAACTCCCGGGAGGCCTGCGAGACGGCGGCCTGCACGTCGGTGTCGATGCCGGCGCGCAACTTGTCGACGCCGCGCACGTTGACGACCACCTGCGGCAGCACCGTCATGACGGAGGCGAGCTCCTCCATGGACTTCCCGGTGGTCACCATCCGTGCCGCCAGGTGCAGGCCTGTGAGGGTGCCGTCGCCTGTGTTGGCGAACTCGTTGATGATGACGTGGCCGGACTGTTCGCCACCGAGCGCGAACCCGTTGGCGTTCATCGATTCGAGGACGTAGCGGTCGCCCACCTTGGTGTGATCGACGCGGATGCCGTGCTCGCGCATGGCGTTGGTGAGGCCGAGGTTGCTCATGACGGTGGCCACGACGGTATCGCTGTGGAGGCGGTGCTCCTCCTTCATGGCGATGGCCAGAATCGCGAGGATCTTGTCGCCGTCGATCAGGTTGCCGGCACGGTCGACGGCGAGGCAGCGGTCGGCGTCGCCGTCGAGCGCGATGCCCAGATCTGCTTCCTCCTCGACGACGCGCGCCACGAGATCTTCCATGTGGGTGGAGCCGCAGTTGTCGTTAATGTTGAGGCCGTCGGGTTCGGCGTGGATCGGGATCACCTGCGCGCCCTGAGCGGCGAACGCCTCGGGGGCCGTGATGGAGGCGGCGCCGTTGGCGCAGTCGATGACGATCTTCAGCCCGTGCAGCGACCCCTCGTCGCCCAGCGACGAGACGAGGTGGGCCACGTAGCCCTCGACGGCGCCCAGATCCGACGTGATCCTGCCCACCTGCGCGCCCAGCGGACGGTTCCAGGTTTCGCCCATGCGGGCCTCGATGGCGTCTTCGAGGTAGTCGTCGAGCTTGACGCCGCCCTTGGAGAAGAACTTGATGCCGTTGTCGGGCATGGGGTTGTGCGAGGCGGAGATCATGACGCCGAGGCCGGCGTTCATGTCGTTGACCAGATAGGCGACGGCGGGGGTGGGCACCACGCCGAGGCGCACGACGTCGACGCCCGCCGACGCGAGGCCGGCGATGACCGCCGCCTCGAGGAACTCGCCGCTGGCGCGGGGGTCGCGGCCGACGAGCGCCAACGGACGGTGCCCCTCGAAGGCGCCGGCCTCGCCGAGGATGTGGGCGGCGGCAACCGAGAGATCGAGCGCCAGTTCCGCCGTCAGTTCAGCGTTTGCGACGCCGCGGACGCCGTCGGTTCCAAAGAGTCGTGCCATGCCAGTGACACTACCGCCGCTCAGTGTGAGTGAGCGAATTCAGGCCCGCATCCCACGGGCGCCGGCGGCACACCGCTAGAAACGGCAATCGCCCGCCCCGGCGAACCGGAACGGGCGATTGACCTTGCCAGAATCAGCGCTTGCTGTACTGCGGGGCCTTGCGGGCCTTCTTGAGGCCAGCCTTCTTGCGCTCGATGATGCGGGCATCGCGGGTGAGCATGCCAGCCTTCTTCAGCGCGGGGCGCGAGGCCTCAGCGTCAACCTCGTTGAGCGCGCGGGCCACGCCGAGGCGCAGGGCGCCGGCCTGGCCGGTGATGCCACCGCCGTTGATGCGGGCGATGACGTCGTAGGAGCCGACGACGCCGGCGACGACGAACGGGTCGCTCACGAGCTGCTGGTGCACCTTGTTGGGGAAGTAATCCTCAAGGGTGCGGCCGTTGATGGTCCAGGTGCCGGAGCCCGGGACGATGCGGACGCGGGCGACGGCTTCCTTGCGGCGGCCGGTGCCGGCGCCGGGGGCAACGACGGCGGGGCGCACGTCGGCGCCAGCGGCAGCAGCCGGGTTGGCGTCGGAACGGTACGCGATTTCGCGGTTGTCCTCGTCGACGAAGGGGGTGAAGTCCTCGCCGGTCTCTTCGATCTCGTTAACAGTCTCAGTCATGTCTCAGGTCCTCAGCTCACTGGGCGATCTGGGTGATCTCGAACGGCTGCGGCTTCTGCGCAGCGTGGGGGTGCTCGGGGCCCGAGTAGACCTTGAGCTTGCTCAGCATCTGACGGCTGAGCTTGTTCTTCGGGAGCATGCCCCAGACAGCGCGCTCGACGGCGCGGCGGGGGTCCTTCTCCAGCAGTTCGCCGATGGCGATGGCGCGGAGACCGCCCGGGCGACCGGAGTGGGTGTAGCGCATCGAATCGGTGCGCTTGTTGCCGGTCAGCGCGATCTTGGAGGCGTTGACGACGATGACGAAGTCACCCTGATCAACGTGAGGTGCGAAGGTCGGCTTGTGCTTGCCGCGCAGCAGGTTGGCAACCTGGCTGGCAAGGCGACCAAGAACGATGTTGTCGGCATCGATGACGTGCCAGTTGCGGACGATCTCGCCCGGCTTTGGGGTGTACGTAGACACAGTCCCACTTCCATTCATTGTCTTGATGGGGGTTGCGCGTCAACCGGATGGTCAACAGAGTGCACAACAGCTACCAAGCTTACGTCCCGCGGCCACCTCCGACAAAATCGCGCCCGTCTGGGGCCGACGTCGCGCCGTCGAGGTTTGAGCAGTTTCTGCATCTCAACGTTCAAAATCGCCATCAGATGGCCAATTCCGCCGTCGACATGCAGAAACTGCTCAAACCCAAGCGGCGGCCATAACTGCGCAAACCCAATCGGCAGCCGTCTCAGGCGGAGGCCGCGCCGTCGCGACGGCGAAAACTGGGGGTCGCCGCGTTTGCAGGATCACTAGGGACTAACGTTTGGTCATGGCCTCAAAGATGAGTTCCCAGATTGTCATCTCGTCCCCCGACGACGTGCGCAACGTCGTCCTAGTCGGCGCGAGTGGCTCGGGCAAAACGACACTGTTTGAACACCTCCTGCGCGCGCGGGTGGACGGATATCGCGGGGAGAAGGATTCGCCTGAGCGAGCCGCCACCCTGTGGCTAGCCTCCATCCCCGCGAACGACGTGCAGATCAACCTCCTCGACGCCCCTGGGCATCCGGACTTCGTCGGCGAACTGCGCGCAGGGTTGCGCGCAGCGGACGCCGCGATCTTCGCGATCCCCGCCGGCGACGACATCGACCCGACGACGGTCGCGCTCTGGGAAGAGTGCGCCCAGGTGTCGATGCCCCGCATCATCGCCATCACGAAGCTCGACCAGGGCCGCGCCACGTTCGACGACATGGTCATGGCGTGCCAGGCCACGTTCGGCGACGGCGTCATCCCGGCCCTGATCCCGCTTGAGAAGGACGGCGCCAACGTCGGCAACCTGTCGCTGCTCAACAAGCGCGCCCACGATTACTCCAGCGGCCAGCGCGTCTCCCGCGACGCCACCGAGGAAGAACTCGCCCTCATCGAAGAGCACCGCGCCCCCATGCTGGAGGCGATCATCACGGAGGTGCAGGACGACGACCTCATGGAGCGGTACCTCGAAGGTGAGGAGATCGCCGTCGAGGAAGCCAACGAATCGCTGCTGCGCGCGGTCGTCGGCGCCCGCTTCTTCCCGGTGCTGCCCGCGCACACCACGTCAGACAAGGGCACCGAGGAACTGCTGCGTTGGATCGAGAAGGGTTTCCCCTCCCCCAACCTGCATGCCGTTCCGGGCATCACCACCCCCAACGGCGCCAATCTGCCTCCGGCCGAGTGCGACCCCGACGGCCCACTCGTCGCCCAGGTGGTGCGCACCACCACCGACTCCTACGCCGGTCGCACCTCCCTGGTGCGCATCTTCTCCGGCACGCTCAAGGCCGACGAGGTGGTCCACGTCTCCGGTCACCGCGAACTGTTCGGCGCCGATGCCGATCCGCTGCACCCGGATCACGACGATGACGAGCGCATCGGCCCCATGTCGGCCCCCTACGGCACGGACTTCACGTCGTTGACCCAGGCCATCGCGGGCGAGATCGTGCTGGTCACCAAGCTCGCGAAGGCGGAGACCGGCGACACCCTGTCCACCACCGAGCGGCCCGCCGTCGTCGAGCCGTGGGAGCTTCCCCGCCCGCTGCTGCCCGTGGCCGTCAAGGCTGCCACCCGCGGCGACGAGGACAAGCTCGCCGGCGCCCTGCACCGCATTTCGATGGAAGACACGACGGTGCGCCTCGAACGAAACGCCGAGACCGAGCAGCAGCTGCTGTGGGTCATGGGCCAGGCGCAGAAGGATCTGGCGCTCAGCCGTCTCCGCGACCGCTTCGGCCTGCAGATCGAGGAGGAGCCCGTGCGGGTTGCCCTCCGCGAGACGTTCACCGGCCCGTCGAAGGGCCTCGGCCGCAACGTGAAGCAGTCGGGTGGCCACGGCCAGTACGCCGTCTGCAACATCGAGGTGGAGCCGCTGGAGCGCGGCGCCGGCTTCGAGTTCGTCGACAAGGTGGTCGGCGGCGCCGTTCCCCGCGCCTACATCGGCTCCGTTGAGAAGGGCGTCGAACAGCAGCTCGCCCAGGGCACCACGTTCGGCGTGCCGATGGTGGACGTGCGCGTCACGCTCTACGACGGCAAGGCCCACTCGGTGGACTCCTCCGACATGGCCTTCCAAGTGGCCGGCCAGCTGGCGTTGCGCGATGCGGCAGAGAAGGGCCACATCGGCCTGCTCGAGCCCATCGACCGCGTCAAGGTCACGGTTGCGGATCAGTTCATGGGCGCCGCCCTCACGGATCTGGGCGCACGCCGCGCGCAGGTGCAGGGCAGCGACCTCGATGGCCTTGGCCACGCGACGATCGAAGCGCTGATCCCCCAGTCGGAACTGGTCAGCTACCCGATCGACCTGCGCGGCGTCGCACAGGGCACCGGCTCCTTCACCCGCGAGTTCCACGGCTACGAGCTGATGCCTCGCGAGGCGTGGCCAGAGCGCAAGTGAGTTGATCGACGGCGGGTCGGAGTCGCACGCAGCGGCACCGGCCCGCCGTCGCTTTCCCCGGTGACGCGAGGCGCGAGTGCTCGGCTGCGGCTAGCCGCTCAGGCGGGACGACGAAGCAGCGCGGCGACCGCGTCGAGGAGGCCATCGGCCACCTCCCGCTTGGAGCCGGCCACCTCGCTCACCACGTCGTCGCGGGCGTCGAGGATGAGGATGTGGTTGTCGGCCTCGCCGAAGGTCTTGTCCGCGCCCACCTCGTTGACGGCCAGCAGGTCCACGCCCTTGCGCCGACGCTTGCGACGCGCCTTCGCGAGCAGTTCATCGCCGGTCAGGGTCTCCGCGGCGAACCCCACGATGATCTGACCGTCGCGGCGAACCGCGGTGAGCCCCGCGAGGATGTCCTCGTTCTGCACCAGATGGAGGGTGGGAACCTCCGCGTCCTCCTTGGAGAGCTTGGCCTCCCCCACCTCGGCAGTGCGGAAGTCCGCGACCGCGGCCGCCATGACGACGACGTCGGCTTCGGCGGCGAACCGGCGCATCACGTCGCCCAGGTCGGCCGCGGACCCGGCGGTTGTGATCTCGATGCCGGCGCGGCGGGCGTCTGCCAGGACGGCCTGCTCGACGTTGCTGGCCGCCAGCAGCACGCGGGCCCCTCGCTCGACGGCGGCCGCCGCGAGCGCAACGCCCTGCCTGCCGCTGGAGCGGTTCCCGATGTAGCGCACCGGATCGATGGGCTCACGGGTGCCGCCGGCCGAAATCGCGACGGTGACGCCGTCGAGATCGCGACGCGGGGTCAGCAGTCGCAGCGCCTCGCGGTGGATTTCGTCGGGTTCGCTCATGCGGCCGGGGCCGGAGTCGCCGCCGGTCAGCGGCCCGTCCGCAGGGCCGATGACGTGAACGCCGCGTGCCCTGAGCGTTGCCAGGTTCGCTTGGGTGGCCGGGTGCTGCCACATCTCGGTGTGCATGGCGGGCGCGATCAGCACCGGCGCTTGGGTGGCGAGCAGAGTGGTGCCCAGCAGGTCGTCGGCGATCCCTGCGGCCATCTTCGCCATCGTGTTGGCGGTGGCCGGCGCGATGACAACGAGGTCGGCCTGTTGCCCCAGCGCCACGTGCCGGACGCGAGGGACGTCGTCGTGCACCGACGTGGTGACGGGGTTGCGGCTGATCGCCTCCCACGTGGGCAGGCCGACGAACCGCAGGGCGTCATCGGTGGGGACGACGTGGACGTCGTGGCCGTCTCCGATGAACAACCGGACGAGGGACACGGCCTTGTAGGCGGCGATCCCGCCCGTGACGCCGACGACGATGTTCATGCCCCGAGTCTAGGTGCGCTCCACCCGGCGCGCACTGCGGCTCCCTGAGCGCAGGGCTGAGGGGTCCGGCCCGACGCCGGGCACGCTAACCTCGGCTGCATGTGCACAGTCGTGATCCGCGTGCCCGACGACAGCGGCCCGGTGCGGGTGCTCGCCGTCCGCGACGAGGACCCGGCGCGCCCGTGGCTGCCGCTCGGCGCATGGTGGCCGGAGCATCCGGACGTGCGCGGGATCAAGGATCAGTTGGCCGGTGGGGCGTGGCTCGCCGTCGATGACGAGAAGCTGGCGGTGCTCCTCAACCGGGCCGGTGGCTCCGACGTCGTCCCTCCCGCCTCGCGCGGCACCCTCGTCATGGGCGCGATGGCGCGACAACCGCTCCCGGATCCGCTGACCACGCTTGGATTCAACCTCGTCGAGGCCACCGCCGACGGCGCACGCATCACCTCGTGGGAAGGTGGCTCGCCGCGCGTCACCGACCTCGCGCCTGGCACCCACATGATCGCCCACGACGATGTCGACGACCCGGCCACGCCGCGCGTCGCCGCGTGGCTCGACGAGTTCGCGGCCGCCCCCACCGACGGCGACCGCTGGTGGGAGGCCTGGCTCGACGTCCTCTCCGGCTCGGCCGGCATGGAGGCCACCGACGACCGCGCCATCGTCCGCGACAACCGCCCCCACGGCTTCCCCACACTCACGCTGCTGGTCTGCGTCGTGTCACTGGGCCCGGACGGCACAGACGCCCGGATGGCCACGTTGGACCGTCCGGGCGTCTGGAACGACGTCACGCTGGACTAGCGCTGCGAGTCAGGCGTCGATCAGAAGATCGTGCCGTTGTCGACGATCTGCTTGCCGAACGGGAAGCAGGTGACGGGGATCATCTTCAGGCTGACGTAGGCGTTGGCGATGCCGATGATGGTCAGCGTCTGAGCCAGTGCCGCGGCGATGTGCAGCAGCGCCAGCCACCAGCCCGCGATGAGGAACCAGATGACGTTCATGATGGCCGAGCCGGCTCCGGCGCCGGGCTTCGGCACGGCCGAGCGGCCGAACGGCCACAGCACGTACTTCGCCATGCGGAACGACGCGATGCCGGCGGGGATGGTGACGATCAGCAGGCACGCGATGATGCCGGCCACGAAGTAGCCGAGCGCCAACCAGAAGCCGCCGAAGATGACCCAGATGATGTTGAGCAGTGTGCGCATTCTTCTCCTACCTTCCCCTCAATGGTACGTGGCGCCGCTCAGCCACCCGGTCCGGGAGCGCCCTGACCCTTCCCTGATCGGTACGCTGGGCCGGTGAAGAATCCGCGCCCCCACCGTGACGTCGTCAGCTTCGTGCGCCGCAGCACGCGCATGAACGAGTCCCAGATGAAGGCGTGGGACCGTCACCACGATGAGTTCGTCGTCGAGGTGCCGCACGCCGAGCTGTCCACGTCGGTGTCCGACGACGCCGCCGTCGACTGGGCGGCCGAGTTCGGCCGCGAGGCACCGCTGATCGTCGAGATCGGATCCGGCGCGGGCGATTCTCTGGTTCCCATGGCTGCTGGCCGGAGTGACGCCAACGTGGTCGCGTTCGAGGTGTTCGAGCCCGCGGTCGCGTCGACGCTCGGCAGGCTCGGGCGCGACGGCGTCACCAACGTGCGCGTGGTCGTCGCCGACGGTTCTCAGGGCTTGGCGAAGCTGTTCGACGACGGTGTCATCACAGAACTGTGGACGTTCTTCGCGGACCCGTGGCACAAGAAGCGGCACCACAAGCGCCGGCTGGTGGGCACGGATTTCGCGGACGTGGTCGCGGCCAAGCTGGCCCCCGGCGGCCTGTGGCGGCTCGCCACAGACTGGGAGGATTACGCGCTGTGGATGCGCGAACATCTGGACGCGCACCCGGGCCTCGTCAACGTGCACGACGGCTGGGCTCCGCGCC
>DYZF01000218.1 GCA_020741375.1 Tessaracoccus flavescens | reverse complement strand
GTGCCCGATCCTTTCCACACCGACGGCGGGGTGCTCCTGCACCCAGTCGCTTTGAGCGCCCACGACTACGAGTCCTTCTACGAGGGCTTTTCCAATGCCACCCTGTGGCCGTTATATCACGACCTCATCGTCCCGCCGATCTACGATCGCAGCTGGTGGGTGGGCTACCGCGAGGTCAACCTCAAGTTCGCCCACGAGGTCGCCGAGGTCGCCGCCGAGGGAGCGATCGTTTGGGTGCAGGACTACCAGCTGCAGTTGGTGCCGCAGATGCTTCGCGAGCTGCGCCCAGATCTGAAGATCGGCTTCTTCCTCCACATCCCCTTCCCGCCCATCGAGATCTTCGCCCAGCTGCCGTGGCGCGCACAGATCCTGGAAGGCCTGCTCGGCGCAGACCTCGTCGGCTTCCAACTGCCCGGCGGCGCAGCCAACTTCCTGCGTCTCGTGCGCACCCGCACCGGTCGCAAGGTGGAGCGCGACACCGTCCGCGTCGACGCCACCCACAACTGCGTGGCCCGGGCCTACCCCATCTCCATCGACACGCAGGGTTTCGCAGACCTGGCCAACTCCCCCGAGGTCATCGCAGAATCTGAAGCTCTCCTCGAGGAGCTCGGCCACCCGAAGACCGTCTTCCTCGGCGTCGACCGCCTTGATTACACCAAGGGCCTTCGCCAGCGCATCCGCGCCATGGGCGAGCTGTTCCAAGAGGGCAAGCTCGATCCCGACGAGGTGGTCTTCATGCAGATCGCCACACCGTCGCGCGAACGCGTTGAGGAGTACAAGAAGCTGCGCGACGACATCGATCTCCTGGTGGGCCGGATCAACTCCGAGGTGGGCGGCGTGGGCCGCCCGGCCATCGTCTACCGCCACGCCGGCTACCCCCGCACCACGATGGCGGCGCTCTACCGGATCGCCGACGTCATGGTGGTCACTCCCCTGCGCGACGGCATGAACCTGGTGGCCAAGGAATACGTGGCCTGCCACCCCAACACCAATGGTTCTCTGGTGCTCAGCGAGTTCGCCGGTGCAGCCCAGGAGCTGAAGCAGGCGTATCTGGTCAACCCCTACGACATCAACGGGATGAAGGCCACGCTGCTGCAGGCCGCGACGGATCCGGTGCGCACGCGCCAGCGCCGGATGCGCGCCATGAAGAAGCAGGTGGGCGAGTACACGATCGACGTGTGGGCCGAGAACTTCCTCGGCGACCTCTCCTCCATCGGCGAGGAGTAAGCCAGACCCCGTCAGCGCGCAATCGGCGCGAACATCGCGCGTGTCAGGTGCGCCAGATCGTCGGGGTCTAGTTCGACGTCCAGCCCTCGGCGACCCCCGCTGACCAACACCGTGGGCAGCGACCTCATCGACGAGTCCAGGACGGTGGGCAAGAGCTTCCGCTGGCCGACGGGTGAAATCCCGCCCACCACCATTCCGCTCGAGCGCTCCGCGACGCCGGGCTCCGCCATGCTGACCCTCTTGACGCCGAGGGCCGTCGCGGTGGCCTTGAGGTCGAGTTGACGATCCACAGGGACGACAGCGACGGCCAGGCCGGCACCAGTGTCGACAATCAGGGTCTTGAACACTTCGTCCGGGCGCCTTCCCAAGGAGGCCGCTGCTTCCAGCCCATACGAGTCGGCCTGCGGATCGTGCTCG
The DNA here is from genome assembly GCA_020741375.1 of Tessaracoccus flavescens. Classification (GTDB taxonomy): domain Bacteria; phylum Actinomycetota; class Actinomycetes; order Propionibacteriales; family Propionibacteriaceae; genus Arachnia; species Arachnia flavescens_A. The sequence continues at coordinate 2,271 of DYZF01000218.1, read as the reverse complement.
TAGGCGTGGAGTTCATAGCTCATCTTGGCCCGGTCCAACGCCGTCGTCGCCAAGGTGCCCGCCGCACCCTTCTGTTTGCCCATGGCACCCAAAGTAGCGCCGAGGGAACAGCAAAAACCGCTCCGACACCTGTCGAAGCGGTTTTGCTTGGCTCCCCGGACTGGACTCGAACCAGTAACCCTTCGATTAACAGTCGAATGCTCTGCCAATTGAGCTACCAGGGAATGGTGGCTTACCACGCGAAGAAGAACGTTAGCAGAAAACCCTCAGGCCGTAAAAATCGGGCTCGGCTAGAGGTAGTTGGCCTGCAAACGATCGGTCTCAGCAACCACCGCGGCCCGCGTCGCGGGCTCGTTCAGGTCAGCACCGCCGCTGGGAACGGCGTACCAGTGGACCGTGCCGTCATCACCGAGGCCTCGGCGGCCGATCACCTGCACCTGACCGCGCGTGGCCTCAATGACCGTCGTCACCAACGTGGACGCCTGCACCCGCTCCCGGAACAGCATCGGCAGTTGACCGGGCTCCTTCAACAGGGCCTCGAACTTCTCGCCGTCGATGGTCTTCCACCGGAAGCTGCTCGCCTCGCCGTTCCAGGAACCGCTGGCCACCTGCTCCCACGGCCATACCTGCCACGTCTCCCCCACGCGCCGTGCGAGATGTTCCTTCGTGCCGAGCAGCACGACGCCGTCGCCGGTGCCGTGGGCGAGCACGGTGGGGTTGCCCCCGAGCGCCTCGCGGAGGCCGTCGAGGATGGAGCGGTCGGGACGCTTGAACAGTGCCATGCGCCCCATTGTGCCCGGTGTGGAAAAGAAGTGTTGTCCGTCGAAAGTTGTCCACACCCCACGTCAGGGGCCTCGAAATCGGCCTCACCTCTGGGCAGGGTGAGCTTCATGCACCTGATCTTCGAACCGGCCGACCCCATCGCCACCGGCGAGGATGCCGTCCTCGCCAAGGCGGTCGAGGCGGGCCTCTACGCCACCGAGCTGATCGACCGCGGCGACGCTAGACCGGAGCTGCGTCACGTGGCCGACGCCGGAGCAGCGGCCCTGCAGCGGCTCTGGACCATCGGCCTGCGGATCGCCCACCAGCAGGCCTCGGCGCTGGCCCGGAACTATCAACTGCCCTACGACGACGTGTTCCAGGACGCCTGCGTAGCGGTCGCGGTGGCGGTGCGCTCGTTCGACTACACGCGCGGCGTCCGGTTCACGACCTACGCCTACACCGGGGTGCGGCACGCGCTGGCCAACGCATCCGTCCACCGGACCGGCGCCCCCGTCTCTCGCTCAGACCGTGCCGCCGCCGCGCGCGCTGCCCAAGTGCAGGACGAGTTGGCGGCCACCGGCGTGCGGGTCCCCTTCGAGCAGGCTGCGAGGCTGGCCGGAGTGTCGCGGCAGGCGGCGGCGAGGGCGGCGTCCGCATACGTGTCGTTGGAGGACATCACGCTCGCCGACGATGCCGCTCAGCTTCAGTTCGCGGCGGTGGAGACGGTGGACACGGACTTCCTGATCCTCCTGTCCCCGCGCTCGCGTCGGGTGCTGACGTTGCGCTACGGCTTGGACGGAACCGCTCCCCACACCACTGTCGAGGCCGCGGAGGTGCTCGGCGCGTCAGCCGCGACCGTTCACCGCTGGGAGCGGCAAGCCCTCCTAGAGGCGAAAGACGTGCTCAGCGCGGAACGCACGACGGCGGTGCGAGCCGAAGCCCGCACCGCCGTCGCGTGAGAGGTGGAATCAGTGAGAGATCGCCTCGCCGGCACCGGCGCCGGTCATGGAGCGAACTTCCATTTCAGCAGCGAACTCCTCGTCGCCACGATCCTTCGCTGTGATGGTGCCCAGGAAGCCGGCGAGGAACGCCAGCGGAACGCTGACGAGGGCCGGGTTGGTGAGCGGGAACCACGCGAAGTTGACGGCCTCGCCGAGCATCGCCGACTTGGAGCCGGAGATGGACGGGGAGAAGACGATCAGCACAACGGCGGAGATGAGGCCGGTGTAGATCGACCACACAGAACCGCGGGTGTTGAAGCGCTTCCAGTACATCGTGTACAGGATCGCTGGAAGGTTGGCCGAAGCGGCCACCGCGAAGGCCAGCGAGATCAGGAACGCGATGTTCTGGCCGTTGGCGAGGATGCCGCCGAGGATGGCGAGGATGCCGACCACGACAGACGTGATGCGAGCAACCTTGACCTCCTGAGCCGGATCGGCCTTGCCGTCCTTCAGGATCGAGTTGTACACGTCGTGAGCGAAGGACGCCGACGCCGTGATCGTCAGGCCG
>DYZF01000217.1 GCA_020741375.1 Tessaracoccus flavescens | reverse complement strand
CACGCCCGGGATGTCGATCGTCGAGACCGCCGAGTTGGTGTGCGCGGAGGAGCCGACGATGATGTCGCGGACCTTGACCTTGTCGGAGATGCCGCCGCAGGTGCCGACGCGAACGATGCGCTTGACTCCGTACTGCGAGAACAGCTCGGTGGCGTAGATCGACAGCGACGGCACGCCCATGCCGGACGCCATCGCCGTCATCGGGACGCCGTCGACGGTGCCGGTCCACGCGCCGATGCCGCGCACGTCGGAGACCAGACGAACGTTCTCCATGCGGGTCTTGGCGATGCGTTCGGCGCGCTTCGGGTCGCCGGGCATGATGACGAGTTCGGCGATATCACCGGGTTCGCAAGCGATGTGCGGAGTGGCCATCGTTGGCCCTTTCAGTCGAGGGAAAAGATCAGGCCTCGAACCAATCCGATTCGAGGCCTGGTGGCAGGTGCTGGATTCGAACCAGCGTAGGCTACGCCGACGGTTTTACAGACCGCTCCCTTTGGCCGCTCGGGCAACCTGCCAGGGTTTGTGACTGGGCAAGCCCAGCGACGCAAGAGCTTAGCAGCCACTCCCCCGATGCTACAAAGCGCCATCCCTCGACGGCACCGCGCACGTTCCGTCGGAACCCGGCAGCTCGTGGCGGCGCCCCGCGACCCAGCGGTAGACCGCTGCGCCCGGCCGCTCCATCGCCCGAGAACCCAGCGCCACCCCGGCCCATCGCAGTGGCGGCGGGCAGGCCTTCAGTATCTCCGCCCACGCCTGATGCCCCCACGCGACGGAGCCATCGGGCATCACAACGGGCATCTCGCTGGCGGCCCGCTCAGCGTCGACGCCCAAGGCATCCAGGTCCTCGGCTTGCAGCGACGACACCACCACCTTGGCGCGAAGCCGCGGGATCACGCGCGCACAGCGGGCGCAGAATCCGCAGTCGGCGTCGTGCAGAACCAGAGGGAGCTCCATGAGCGCCAGTGTAGGTGTGGGCCCGTTTGGCACAATGGGGCCCAATCACACCGGAGGAGAGATTCATGGCATCCGAGAGCTCATTCGACGTCGTCAGCAAGGTTGACCGCCAAGAGGTGGACAACGCGCTGAATCAGGCCGCCAAGGAAGTCGGCCAGCGCTACGACTTCAAGAACACCGACGCCAAGATCGCCTGGTCGGGCGAGAACATCGAGATGGAGGCCGTCTCCGAGGAGCGGGTCAAGGCCATTCTCGACGTCTTCCAGTCGAAGTTGATCCGGCGCGGCGTCAGCCTCAAGGCACTCGATGCCGGCGACCCCCGCCAGTCGGGCAAGCTCTGGAAGATCACCGCCTCCACGAAGCAGGGCATCAAGACCGAGGACGCGAAGAAGATCACCAAGATGCTCCGGGACGAGGGTCCCAAGGGCGTCAAGACCCAGATTCAGGGCGAAGAGCTGCGCATCTCCTCGAAGAGCCGCGACGATCTCCAAGAGGTGCAGCGGATGATCAAGGAAGCTGACTACGACTTCGCGGTCCAGTTCGTCAACTACCGATGAGCCCCCCGCGCTGCGCCGTCTCCGGGACAGCGACGCCGCCGATGTGTGGAGGCGTTCGGTTCTGACCCGGACATGGCACGGCAAGGGGATGTGACGACTCTCGCTGCGGCGAACGCGTCGACGTACTCACCTACGGCCGGCTGGCAAGCGACCTTGGCCCGCGACGCCAGAGGTGCCGTTGACCACCTGATCGCGCGGGGTTCCCCGGGAGAGCAGCACCACCGCGAGGAACAGCGCGAGCCCGACGAGGCCGCCGATGAGGAAGGCGGACGACGGCGCAACCCACACCCACAGCGCCGCCAACATTGATCGTCAGCGGCACCCGATAGCATCGAGCGCCATGACCACGTTGCGCATCGGAACCCACAACGTCAACGGCATCCGCGCCGCGCTTCGCCGCGGATTCCGCGAGTTCTGGGACGCCACCAACGCCGACGTGATCGCGCTGCAGGAGGTGCGCTGCCGCGTGGCAGACCTCCCCCTCGACGCGTTCGAGGGCTACCACGTCACACTCGACGAGGGGAAGCTCGCCGGCCGCAACGGCGTCGCACTGCTGACCCGCGAGGCCCCGGTGCGCGTGCGGTCGCTCACCGACGAAGTCCTCAGCTTCGGGCCGGGCGAGAGCCCTGCCCTCGCGCCCGCCGAACGGATCGTGAACCGGGAATTGGGCGGCTTCTCCGACGAGGGTCGCTATGTGGAGGCCGATCTGGCCGACGCGCCTCTGCGCGTCGCCTCCCTCTACCTCCCCAAGGGCGCGGCATGGCCTTACGAGCCGGATTCCGAGGGCAAATACCAGCGCAAGATGCGCTTCCTCAAGGGCCTGGCGCGCCACCTCACCGCGTCCCGCCGCGAGGCCGCTGCCGCCGGACGCGAGTTCCTCGTCATGGGTGATTTCAACATCGCCCACACCAAGCAGGACCTGCGCAACTGGAAGACCAATCAGAAGTCCGAGGGCTTCCTGCCCGAGGAGCGGGCCTGGTTCGATTCCATCCTCGGTTCCCGCAGCCTGCTCGACGTCGTCCGCCGGCTGCACCCCACCGTCGAGGGGCCCTACTCGTGGTGGTCATGGCGGGGGCAGGCATGGGCCAACGACGCCGGGTGGCGCATCGATTACCATCTCGCGTCCCCGGCGCTTGCCAAGGCCGCGACCCGCGCCTGGGTGGGCCGGGAAGCCACCTACGAGGGCCGCGTCAGCGACCACTCCCCCGTCGTGGCGGATTATGCCGTCGACGCGTTGGGCTCGAGTTCCACCTCGTCCATCGGCTGACTCAACTCGTGGGTGTGCATCGTCCAATAGATCGCCCCGAAGAGCAGCAGCACCAGCATCCATAGCCCATTGCGGATGCCGAAGTTCATGGCGTTGAAGCCCAGCAGGATGACGGTGGCGACGATCGCCAGGCGCAGCGCACGAGTGGATGGCTTCGTCGTCGGCAGCAGCACCGCACCCCACAACAGGTACCAGGAGTGGATGGCCGGCGCGCACAGCGCGAACCACATGAATGAGTAACTGACGAAGTGCAGCGGCCGCTTGCCCAGGTGCTTCACCGCGAAGTAGACGATGCCGATGGCCGCGACCACCATGCCCACCACCTGCATCAGGTTGATCAGGGTGCGGCCCTCCGGATCAAGCCCCATCCAGTTCACCGGGTACTGCAGCAGGTGGCCGAGCACCGTGAACGGCGAGACGGTGTCCACGAGACCTGGCACGTTGATGGCGTTGATCCACCCGAATCCTCGCCCGGACGCCACCGAGATGCCCGCGAAGACGGCGACTGACAAGGCCAACGACACCAGCGCCTTGAGCGCCGCGGCTGCGACCGCCCGGGGACGCCACGACGTCCACGGCACGACGAGGAAGGGCAGCGCGACGGCGACCAGGAACGCGGGTTGCTTGATGGCCGCCGCCACGCCCACGACCAACGCCGCGGCCCACCAGTTCTTGTGGCGCATGGCGATCCAGATGCCCAGCAGCATGAGGCCGGTCATCTGGGAGTCGTTGTGGGCGCCGCCGATGAAATCGATGATGAGGATGGGGTTGAGGACGGCGAACCAGCTGGCTGCGGACGGATCCACGCCCATCCGGTGCGCGATCCGCGGCACGAGGTAGCCGATGAGGCCGACGCCCACCAACGCGGGGACGCGCATGAGGACGGCGGACAGGTACGGGTCGAAGGCCGCGATGTTGACGATGCCGTGGCTCATCCACAGCGACAACGGGCCGTAGGGCGCCGTCGTGTTGCGCCAGACCCACGCCACCTGATCGGCGTAGTAGCCGGGCAACGTTCCGGGCCCGACGAGATAGGGGTCGAGGCCGTTGTGGATCAGCCACCCGTGGGCCGCGTACGAGTAGGCGTCGTGCGAGAAGATCAGCGGCCCGAACAGGAACGGCGCGGAGATGATCAGCAGGACGGCCCAGTGGCGCAGCTGCGGCAGGCCGAGCCCGCGCCGTCGGGAGGGGCGGAGCCGGAACCACGATTCGAGCAGCAGGCCGAGGCCGAGCAGGGTGGCGATCGTGCCCACCCATTTGGTGGTGGGGCCGTCGAGGCCGATGGAGCGCAGCACGTCCCAGATGGGCGACGCCTGCGGCAGGTAGGCCGGGCTGAGCGACCCGAGCAGGATGCCGAACGAGCCGACGAAACCCAGCCAGACGTCGCGGGTGGAGGCGGCAAGCCGCAGTTCCCCCCAAGCGCGCGTCGATCGGCTAGCCATTGCCGCCGAGCTGGGCGCGATCATGCAGCAGGTCTACAAGGCGCCTCGTCGATGGCACGTGCGCGCCATCCCAGACGAGGGCCTCGGTGGGGCACTGCTCGATGCACACGCCGCAATACATGCACAGCGACCAGTCGATGGTGAACGTGTCGAGCACGTTGTGGGTGCGCGGGCGGGCCCCAGGCGCGGGAACCGTCTGTTCCTGATGCGACGTCAGCGTGATGCACCACGTCGGGCATTCGCGGGCGCAGATCATGCACGAGGTGCACTTGTCCTCGATCAGCGCGATGGAACCGTGGATCACCGCACCCTCCTGACGCGCGAGCCGGTGGCCGACAGCGCGATCTCCGCCGCCGTCGCTTCAGGGTCGGCCAACACCGCAGGGTCTGGAACCCCGGGCGGGACGATCTTGCGCCTACTCGGCGCCGCGTCGGACTCCCCCGGCTCCAACGCTCCCGGCCAGTGCTGTTCTTGACGCGCCGCGAGCAGCACGTCCTTGCGGAGTGGGGCGCCGCCGCCGTGGTAGATCAGCGGACGGTTGTCAGCGCCGTCGAACTCGACGCCGAAGAAGTCATGCACCTGACGCTGCAGCCACGCCGCCCCCGGAAACAGGTCCGCGATGCTGGGCAGCTGCGCCTGATCGCGCGGGGTGAGGGCATCGACGACGCGGCGTTCGCCGTCGGATGGCCGCTCCAGCCACAGGACGACGCGGATGTGATCGCTGACGCCCACCTCGTCGACGGCGGTGAGGTTGTCGAGGAAGATGAAGCCCTCAGCGACGGCGGCTTCCACCCGTTCACGCCACTGCTCCACTGCGCACCTCCTCGAGGAAGTCGTTGATGGCCGACGGCGGCGGCGGGCAGCCGGCGATGAACCGGTCCACCGGGACCACGTCACCCGCGCCTTTGACCACTGAGTACGAATCCCAGTACGGGCCGCCGATGCAGGCGCAGGCGCCGAACGCGACCACCGTCGCCCCGGGAACCTGATCCAGCACGTGGCGGATGGCCGGGACGACCGGTTCGGTGATGGTGCCCGACAGCGCGACCACCGTCTTGGCCCCCTCCGGAATCGCGGCGGCATCGACGGCGAATCGCCCCTGAGCAGCGGTTTGGGTTTCGAGCGCGCAGCACGCCAACGGGACATCGACGACGAACACGGACGCGTCGCCAAACCAGTCACGGGCAGCCAGCATGGCGGCAGTCTACGCGTCTTGGTGCTAGCCAAAGGACTAGACTCCCTTGGGCAATGAGCAACACCCCGAGCTGGGTCCGCGACCTCACCGACGCCGACCTCAACCGTCGATTCGGTGCCGCCACCGCCGCGCGCGGACGGCAGATCGCCTCGCTCGGGCGCGTGGGCGACGTGCAGGTGAGCGACGGCGCAATCTCGGCTCCCGTCCGCGACAACGGCATGCGTGTGTTCGTCGCCTCCCTCTCGGAAGATTCAACCCACTGCACGTGTCCCGACGGTCCCGGCTGTCGGCACGTCGTGGCGCTGGCGCTGTTGCTGCGCGACGCGCCGGAGGAGGGCACGTCGTCGAAGTGGCGGCGCACGCTCACGAAGCTGCTGCCCTCCGGCGACGTCGGCCAGCGCTCCGGGTCCACCCCGCTGGCCCTCCAGGTGGAGCAGGGCGCAACGGGTCTGGCGCTGCGCCCGGTTCAGCTCGGCGCCCGCGGCACTTGGCTGAAGGCCGGCGCAACGTGGGGCCACGTCCAGCGCGCCACCGCCCAGTTCCAAGCGACGCACCGGCAGGCGCTGCTCAACCTGCTCGACGCCCGCCGATCCGCCGGCAACGGCTTCGTCCCCGACCTGCTCAACTTCGACGCGCTCCGCCCCGACGCGTGGCACACGCTGGCCGCGGCGGTCGCCGTCGGGGTGCAGCTCGTGCCGGGCGACGACGCGGCCGGGAGAGCACTGCCGACGATCGTGCTGAGTGGGGAGGCCGCGGCGCCAACGGTCGCGGTGACGCGCACCGACGGCGGCGCCCTGATCTCCCCCACCGTCGTCATCGACGGCGTCGCGCATGAGCTGCCCGCGAAATCGCTGCAGGGCAATCCGGGGCACGGCGTGGCGCTGCGGATCGACGATCAACTCGTACTGGCGCCGCTGACCCGCCCGCTGGACGAGGCCGAGCACGCCGTTTTCACCACCGGCCCGGTCACGGTCCCAGACCGCGACCTGCAACTCTTCGCCTCCGGCTTCCTCCCCCACATGAAGCGCCGGCTGGACGTCCGCGTCGCCGACGACGCCAACGTGCCCCAGCCCGCGCGCACCACGCTGGTGTGTCGCGTGGATTTCGGCGAGAACATCGCCTCGATCCGCTGGGCGTTCCGCTACGCGCTGGGCGACGAGGTGCACGATCTTCTGCTCAAACCCGAGGCCCACGAACCGCCCTTGCGCGACCCCGAGGCCGAGGCCCAACTCGCCCGTCAGGTGCCGCCCGGCCCGTGGCGCAGCGATCACGGCGACGGCGCCACCCTCCGGCCGTCATTCCTGTCTGGGCGGTCGCTGATCGAGTTCGTCACCGACGCCCT
>DYZF01000216.1 GCA_020741375.1 Tessaracoccus flavescens | reverse complement strand
GTCGGCGAGACGGCGGTCACCAGCACGAGTCGGCCCTCGCGTCGGTACGGTCGCGCCTCAAGGACGTTGAGCGGGATCTTCGCCTTGAACCGGCCGTATGGCTCGATCTGCTCGGCGGAGATGCCGAGGCGCTCGGCGATGGTCGAGATGGGAAGTGGGGTCGCTTGTTGTGCGATCTCCATGTTGTTCAGTGTCAACGCTGGCACCTTCTCAAACGGGGGTGGCTTCACTATGGCAGCAGCCGTCAACGGAGTGCCAATCGGCGCCGACCGGGTTGAGCGGCCGCTGTGGAGTGGTTCCATGGTGCCCATGATCAGGATCGCCGGGCCCGGGGACTTCGCCGCCACCTCCCGCATTGAGGAGGCGGCCGACCGGTTGCTCGTCGAGTCGCTCAAGCCGGCGTCGTGGCCGCCCGCAGCCACCAGTGAGCAGCGCGCAGCCGCGCCCGGCTTCACGCTCGTGGCGGAGGTCGACGGCCAGATCGTCGGTTTCGCCCAGGTGTTGGAGGTCGACGGCGCCGCCCATCTCGAGCAGGTGTCGGTGCTGCCGGAGCATGGCCGACGCGGGGTCGGGCGTGCGCTCGTGGAGGCGGCCGTGGCAGAGGCGCGTCGACGTGGTCACTACGAGGTGACGCTCCGCACGTTCGCGGAGGTGGCGTTCAACGCGCCGTTCTACGCGACGTGCGGCTTCGTCGAGAGCACGCCGTCGACCCCCTTCGAACGCGGCTTGGTGGAGACGGAGGAACGGCTCGGACTCACGGATGTCGGTAGGCGGATCCAGATGACCCGACGGTTGGACGAATGAGCAGAACACGCGGTCGGTGACTCAACCTTTCGTGCACGCGACCCGCTCGGTGCTCTAAAGCAGCAGCTCGCCGCCGTCGACGACCACGCGTCGGCTCAGCCGAGCAGGTGGCGGCCGAGCGACACGATGCTCGCATGGATCGTGGCGGCCTCGATCGACTCCTCGGCGCGGAGATCGGGCCGGGCGGGCGCGTTGCAGGCGGCGAGGAAGAATGCGACGGCGAGCCGGCGCTCGGCGGTCGGGTCGGGGCCGAGCAGCGCCTCCTCCATGCGGGTGAAGGTGCGTGCGGTGTGCGGATCGGACGCCAGGATCGGGCCGACGGAGGGGTCGTTCATCATGATCGAGTAGCGCGGCCGGTGCGCCACCATGATGTCGGCGAGTCCCCGCACGACGATGTCGGCCCTCGTCCCCGCATCGGGGGCCGCGGTGGCCTCGACCACCACCTCGTCGAGCTGGGCAAGGCCCGCGCGGAGCACCTCGACGACGATCTGATCCTTGGCGGGGAAGTGGTGGTAGATGGCCGCCTTGGTGATGCCGAGACGGTCGGCGATCGCCTGGAGGGAGGTGGCCGCGACGCCGTTGACGGCGAAGAGGTCGAGGGCGGCCTCGAGGATCCGCTCGCGTCCGACGCCTGCTGCTGCGCGTCCCATGCCGGGCTCCCTTCCAGTTGACCGCCGCCAAGTCTGGCCCTCGACGGCTGTTCTGTCACCCCAGCCTTCCAGAAAACTAGCCATGCGGCTAGTATTTCCGTGACGGACCTGACAACACCGCACGTCAACTGCAAAGGAGCAACACCATGACCGAGATTCCCGCACCGGTGCAGGCGAAGGACTGGACGGTCGACCTGCTCGTCGTCGGATCGGGCACCGGGCTCGCCACGGCCCTCGCCGCGAGGGAGCGTGGCCTCGATGTCCTCGTCGTCGAGAAGACGAAGTACGTCGGTGGCTCGACCGCCCGTTCGGGCGGTGCCTACTGGATTCCCGCCAACCCCGTCCTGCTGCGCGACGGCGGCATCGACACCCACGAGCGTGGCCTCACCTACATCGGCAACGTCGTGGGAGACACCAGCCCGCAGCCGCGCTGGGAGGCGTTCATGCGCCACGGCGACGAGACGATCCGGATGCTGGAGCGCACCACCCCGCTGACCTTCTTCTGGGCCGAGGGCTACTCCGACTACCACCCGGAGACTCCAGGTGGCGATGCCGCAGGACGCAGCTGCGAGCCGAAGCCGTTCGACCTGCGCGAGCTCGGCGACCAGCGGCCGCGGTTCCGCCCGGCCACGATGGAGGCCCCGGTGCCGATGCCGGTGACGGGCGCCGACTACAAGTGGATGAACCTGATGATGAAGACGCCGCTGAAGTCGATCCCCAAGATCGTGCGCCGCGTCATCCAGGGCATGGGCGGCCTCGCCATCAAGCGCGAGTACTCCGCGGGCGGCCAGGCGATCGCGGGCGGCATGTACGCCGGAGTGATCAACGCCGGCATCCCGGTGTGGACCGAGGCCTCGCTGAAGCGGCTCGTCACCGAGGGCGACGCCGTCGTCGGTGCCGTGATCGAGCAGGGTGGCCGCGAGGTCATCGTCACGACCCGCAAGGGCGTCGTCCTCGCAGCCGGCGGCTTCGACCACAACATGGAGCTACGCCAGCGCTACCAGTCCGAGTCGCTCAAGCGCGATCTTTCGCTCGGGGCCGAGGGCAACACCGGTGACACGCTGGCCATGGCCGAGGAGGTCGGCGCCGAGCTGGCGAATCTCGACCAGGCCTGGTGGTTCCCCGCCGTCCATCCGTCGACGCCCGACGGCGCGCCCGCGATCCTGCTCGCCGAGCGGTCGCTGCCCGGCTCGCTGATCGTCGACAAGAGCGGAAGGCGGTTCCTCAACGAGTCGACCGACTACATGAGCTTCGGGCAGAAGGTCCTTGAGCGCGAGAAGGCCGGCGACCCGGTCGGCGACATCTGGCTGATCTTCGACCAGGAGTACCGCAACTCCTACGTCTTCGCCGGAGGAGTCTTCCCGCGGCAGCCGCTTCCCCAGGCCTGGTACGACGCGGGCATCGCGGCGAAGGCATCCTCGCCGGCCGAACTCGCGTCAGCGATCGGCGTCGACCGGAAGGCGCTCGAGGAGACGGTTGAGCGGTTCAACCTGCTCGCCGGCGCAGGCGTGGACGAGGACTTCCAGCGCGGCAACAGCGCCTACGACCGGTACTACGGCGACCCCACGCAGACGCCGAACCCGAACCTGCGCCCCCTGTCGGGCAAGCTCTACGCCGTCAAGATGGTCGTCTCCGACCTGGGCACCTGCGGCGGTGTGATGACCGACGAGCACGGGCGGGCTGTGACCTCCTCCGGTGAGCCGGTGAAGGGCCTCTACGCCCAGGGCAACGCTGCGGCCAACGTGTTCGGCCACAGCTACCCGGGCGCGGGCGCGACGATCAGCCAGGGCCTCGTCTACGGCTACATCATCGCCAAGCACGCGGCCGAGACGACCGCCTGATCACCACAGCGGCGGGTCGGACGCGAGGCGGCTGAGGGACAAGACGTCCACCAGACCGCCGTGCGTCCGAGCCGCCTGCCGCAGCGTCCCCTCGATCTGGAAGCCGGAGCGTAGGGCGACGGCGAGGGAGGGGAGGTTGCGGGTCGCGACGTGCACCTCGACCCGCTGCAGGCCCTG
>DYZF01000215.1 GCA_020741375.1 Tessaracoccus flavescens | reverse complement strand
ATTTCGATACGCGCTGCGCGCTACTCAATCAACTGACTGACGCCACAAGGCCTACTCGCCGGTCACGCCGTCGATCGCCTCGCGCAGCAGGTCGGCGTGGCCCGCGTGGCGCGCCGTCTCCTCCACCATGTGCACCACGATCCAGCGCAGACTGGCGCGTTCGTCGTCACTGGGCGCGTACTTCGACGGCGTCTCCAACGGGTACTCCCCGACGATCCGGTTACTGATCTGGCACTCGGCCTTGTAGGCGGCGAGGACGTCCGCGGCCGTCACGTCCGCGGGGACGATCCATTCGCCGTCGGGCTCCTCCTGGCTCCACCAGAACTCCACGTCGGCGTCGAGGAACACACCCTGGAACCAGTACCGCTCCACCATCGTCAGATGCCGCACGAGACCCAGCAGGGTCATGGCGCTGAACGTCGGCGTGGAGCGCAGTTGCTCCTCGGTCAGGCCTTCGCACTTGCGCACGATGGTGGCGCGGAGGAAATCGAGGAAGCCGACGGTGGTGTCGCGCTCCCCTGCCTCGTACGGCGGTGCCGGTCGCGGATCAGTCATGGCGCCACCTCAGTAGTAGTACGGGAACTTGGACCAGTCCGGGGCGCGCTTCTCCAGGAAGGAATCGCGACCTTCAACCGCCTCGTCGGTCATGTACGCCAACCGGGTGGTCTCGCCGGCGAAGATCTGCTGCCCAACCAGGCCGTCGTCGATGGCGTTGAACGCGTACTTCAGCATCCGCTGCGCCGTCGGCGACTTCCCGCAAATCTTGGCCGCCCACTCTAGGCCGACGTCCTCCAACTCGGCGTGCGGGATCACTCGGTTCACCATGCCCATGCGGTGGGCGTCCTCAGCGTCGTGCACGTCGCCCAGGAAGAAGATCTCGCGGGCGAACTTCTGGCCCACCTGTCGCGCCAGGTACGCCGAGCCGTAGCCGGCGTCGAAGGAGCCGACGTCGGCGTCGGTCTGCTTGAACTTGGCGTGTTCGCGGGAGGCGAGGGTGAGGTCGGCGACGACGTGCAGCGAGTGTCCGCCGCCCGCGGCCCAGCCGTTGACGAGCGCGATGACCACCTTCGGCATGAAGCGGATCAGACGCTGGCATTCGAGGATGTGCAGGCGCCCCAGCTTCGCCTGATCAACCGACTCCGCCGTCTCCCCCTCCGCGTACTGGTAGCCGGCGCGACCACGGATCCGCTGGTCGCCGCCGGAGCAGAACGCCCAACCGCCGTCCTTCTCGGAGGGGCCGTTGCCGGTGAGCAGCACGCAGCCGATGTCCGACGACGTCCGCGCGTGCTCCAGCGCCTGATACAGCTCGTCGACGGTGTGCGGCCGGAACGCGTTACGCACCTCGGGGCGGTTGAAGGCGATGCGGACCGCCGGCACGTTCTTGGCGCGGTGGTACGTGATGTCGGTGAACTCGAAGCCCTCGACGGCTTCCCACAGTTCCGGGCGGAAGGGGTTGTCGGTCATGGGGCGAGCCTAGTGGGTCAGTACCGAAGCCACGCGGGGCCGCGGACCGCTTCTCCGATCTTGTCCGGGAAGTCCGTGATGATGGCGTCGACGCCCAGATCCTGCACGGCGTGCGCCTGCTCGACGGTGTTGATCGTCCAGACGTTGACAGCCACGTCGTTCTCGTGGCAACGCTCCACCAGGCCCGGCTGTTGCAGCGCGTAGCCCGACGGGTGGATCGCCCCGGCGCCGACCATCGCGGCGTAATCCCACGGGTTGTACAGCGAACCGTCGTAGAGGATGGCCAACTGCTCGCGGGCGACGCGACCCCGCAGGTTCGCCAACCCGAAGTGGTTGAAGGAGGAGATGAGCGTTTGGTCGATCATGCCGGCGTCGTGCGCGACGGCGAGCACGTCGTCCTCAATCCCCGGGTAGAGCTCGATAGTGTTCTTCAGCTCCACGTTGATGGTCATATTGGTGCCGCGGAGCAGGTCGTAGACGTCGCGGAGCGTGGGGAGCTTGACGTTGCGTCGGCCGGCGAACCCGTTGGAGAAGTCGGCCTCACGGAGCTGGGCGAGGGTTTGATCCACCACCTTGCCGAAACCGTTCGACGTGCGGTTGACAGTCTCGTCATGGATCACGACCACCTGGCCGTCGGCCGTGCGCTGCACGTCGAGTTCCACGCCGTCGGCGCCCATCCCAATGGCGAGCTCGAAGGCGGGCAGGGTGTTCTCGGGAGCGTAGGCGCATGCGCCGCGGTGGGCCCAGATTGCTGTCACGGCTCCAGTCTTCCACTAGTTGGTGGTCGCGGTCGAAGCCGAGTGCAGTCGTGCTGCGCGAGCCGCCGGCTCACCACCTCCTCCACTCGCAGCCACCGGCCACCCGGCGCACAAGTCGTAGCTATTCGGCACGGATCGGAGCTATCTCGTCCGATTCATGCCGAATAGCTACGGTTTATGCTCCGCGGACCTGCACAGCACGCGAACAGAGCCCGAGAATGACTCAGGCCCCGGTCTGATGACCGGGGCCTGAGGCCTTGGCGCGCTCGGAGGGACTCGAACCCCCAACCTGCTGATCCGTAGTCAGCTGCTCTATCCGTTGAGCCACGAGCGCTTGGGCGAAAAGTAACTATACGGCAGGTCGGCCGGATTGGCCAAAATCGTCGATTCCTACGGTGTCTTGGCCGCGTGAACGGAGGGCGTTCCGCTGCAACCGCCCAGCTTCGCACCCGGAGGGGCTTCGCTCAAGCGGGGTAGGGCGAGGTCATCCCACTCGCGCCCGCTGCGATGTCCGATTCCTGCGAGTATCCAGCCCGCCGATGCCGCACACTGGACGCATGCATACCGACCGCGACACCTGCCTGCGCGCCATCCGCGCCAAGGATCCGCGCTTCGACGGTCGCTTCTTCACCGGCGTGCTCACCACCGGCATCTACTGCCGCCCGAGTTGCCCGGCCCGCACCCCCGCCGACGAGAACGTCGCCTTCTACCCCAGCGCCGCCGCAGCCCAAGCCGCCGGCTTCCGCGCCTGCAAACGCTGCCTCCCCGGCAGCACGCCCGGTTCCCCGGACTGGGACTTCCGAGCCGACGCCGTCGCCCGCGCCATGCGGCTCATCGACGACGGCGTCGTCGACCGCGAGGGTGTGCCGGGCCTGGCCGCCCGGCTGGGCTACTCCTCCCGCCAAGTCCAGCGACTCCTGATCGACGGCGCCGGCGCCAGCCCGCTCGCCCTGGCCCGGGCGCGCCGAGCGCAGACCGCACGCACGCTCCTCGAGGTCACCGACCTCCCCCTCATCGACGTCGCCACCGCCGCCGGATTCGCCAGCCTCCGCTCCTTCAACGCCACCATGCGCGAGGTCTACGCCGCCGCCCCACGCGAACTCCGCAAGCCACGCGCCCATGCCGCGACCTCGGATGGCGGCCTCACCACCGTCGACCTGCACCTCCCCGTTCGGCAGCCCTTCTGCCCGTGCAACGTCGTCGGCCACCTGATCGCGACCG
>DYZF01000214.1 GCA_020741375.1 Tessaracoccus flavescens | reverse complement strand
TCGGACGCGAGCGAGGGCTGTCGCACTCGGTGCAGGTGGTGGTGCTCCTGCCCTTCTTCTTCGGCATTTTCCTCGCACTGCTCCAGTGGTCGCTCAACGCGTGGGGCCAGACCACGGCCTTGGCCGCGGCTCAAGAGGCCGCACAGGTGGCCGCCGCCGTCGGAGGGTCGAAGAGCGACGGGGTCGCTTCCGGCACGGCGGTCTCTGAGAACGGCTCGCTGTCCAACGTCACGGTGGAGGTTGTCCGCGGTTCCCGGGAGACGGTCGTCACCGTGTCTGGGAATCCAGTCACCGTGCTGTGGCCCAGCACAGTCACCCGGAGGGCAACCGTTCCTACCGAACGGTTGACGGCGCCGTGAGCCGCGGCGAGCGCGGCCTGAGCGCATCCGTCGAGGCGGCGATCATCCTGCCGGTGCTGGTGCTGTTCCTCGGCCTCTTGATCTCATCGGCTCGGATCTCGATCGCTCAGCAGCACGTCGATTCTGCGGCAGCCTCCGGTGCGCGTGCGGCCTCGCTGGAGCGGGGGAGTCGTGCAGCCGAATCGGCCGCGAGAGACGCCGTCGAGGCTGCCTTGGTGGCGAGCGACACGGGATGCTCGACGCTTCAGGTAGGGGTGGAGGCCGCCGCCCTTGAGGCCCCCTTGGCATCGGCGGGCAGCGTGCGCGTGGAGATCACGTGTGAAGCGTCGCTGTCGGATGTTGCATTGCCCTTGATCCCCGGCGGCGTGACGCTCAATTCGGCCCGGTCGTCCCCGGTCGACCCATTGCGCGGTAGGTAGGGTGGACGCATGACTCTTTCTCCCCGCCGTATCGGTTCCTACACAGTTGCCCCGATTGGCTTGGGCGCGATGCCCCTCTCCTTCGGCGGGGAGCGGGTTCGCTCGGACGCCGAAGCCGACGCCACAATCCACGCCGCACTGGACGCCGGCGTCACGCTGATCGATACGGCAGACATCTATGCCCCCGCTTGGGACCACATGGGCCACAACGAGCGCCTCGTCGCTCGCGCGTTGGCCAACTACGACGGTGACACCAGCGCGGTCAAGGTGGCCACGAAGGCAGGCATCACGCGCAGCGAGGGCGAGGCGTGGGGGCGCAACTCGGCGCCGGAGTACCTCCGCCGTCGGCTCGAGCTCGCGCTGGTGGCGCTTGGCCGCGACCAGATCGATCTGTTCTACCTGCACCGGCCAGACCGCACACGCGTGTACTCCACCGTCATGGAGACCTACGCCACCTTCAAGCAGGAAGGCCTGATCGCGGAGATCGGAATCTCCAACGCCAACGTCGAAGAGATCCAGATCGCCATCGATGTTCTGGGCGACGGCGCCCTGGCAGCCGTGCAGAACGAGTTCTCCCCGCGGTTCAACCACACGAGCAAGCCGGAGCTCGACTTCTGCGCCAAGCATGGCATTGCGTTTCTTCCCTTCTCGCCGCTCGGTGGCACCGGCGGCGACGCCAAGCGAGTGGGGGAGAAGTACCCCGTCATCGCCGAGATCGCGCGGGCGCACGACGTCAGCCCGCAGCGGGTCACGCTGGCATGGGAGCTGGCGATGGGGGACAACGTCATACCCATTCCGGGCGCCTCCCGTCCCGAATCGATCATCGACTCGGCCGCCGCGATGCATCTGAACCTGTCTGCCGACGAGGTGCAGCGCATCTCCGACGCCGTCCTCTGAGCGTCGCTACGCTGAGTCAATGGCCATCTACCTCGACGTTCACCCGGACAACCCGCAGCCCCGTGCCCTGGCGCAAGCGGCCCGGATCTTGGCTGACGGTGGCCTCATCGTTTACCCCACAGATTCGTGCTTCGCGCTCGGCTGCGCCGTCGGAAATGCGGAGGGGATCGAACGGATCAAGCGGATCCGGCAACTCGACGACAAGCACCACTTCACGCTTGTCGTCGACCAGTTTGCCCATCTGGGCGCGTACGTCGACATGGACAACTGGGTGTTCCGCGCCGTCAAGGCGGCCACGCCCGGCCCGTACACGTTCATCCTGAAGGCAACACGCGAGCTGCCGAAGATGATGCTGCATCCCAAGAAGCGCACGGTTGGCGTTCGCGTGCCGGATCACCGCACCACGTTGGCGCTGCTCGACGCGGTGGGGGGCCCACTGCTCACGTCGACGCTCCTGCTCCCGGACGTCGACGGTCCGCTGACCGATGGGTGGAGCATCAAGGAACTGTTGGAGCACCAGGTGGATCTGGTTCTCGATTCAGGCGATTGTGGGGTTGAGCCGACGACGGTCGTGGACCTGACGGGCGACGAGCCCGTCATCGAACGAGTTGGTGCTGGAGATCCGACACCGTTCGAATGATCACTCGTCGTCGTGGATGAGCGCCTGCCATCGTGCCGGCGCCTTGCCATGCTCGAGGAGCGTCGCCCGATAGCGGTGGCGCGCAGCGAGGTTCCGCTGCACTTCATCGCTGACCCGATTGAGGAACATGTCGCGGTACTTCGCATCCTGAATCGTCGAGGCGGCGAACGTGATGCCGCTGAAGAGGGCCAGGATCAAGCACACCCGGAACATGGCAGCGTCCATGGGGAGGCCGACGCTCACCACCACCAGCGGCGACGGGGGAGCGCCGGTCCAGGTGGAGATGAGCTTGTCGGTCAGCGAGATTGAGCCGATGATCGCGAACACCGCGAACGTGACGAAGACGAACAGGAATACCTGAACGAACTGGACGGCCAATGACACCACCACGAGGTTGAACCGTTCGCCCAGAGACAGGCGCGATCGGGCGGCGCTCAAACCGACGAACGGGGTGTCGGTGAGAAGGGGATCGCAGTCGTCATCGACGTCATCGTCGATCATGTCGAAGGCGGCCGGGAGGACGATCAGGAGAATCAAGAGGACCAGAAACCCACCGAGCAGCCACATTCGCGTCTTCGTCATCGTCGCTGCCAACTGCCAGAGCTCATTGGTGAAGAACACCAGCAGCACGGTGAGCAGCAACAGGGGCAGGATGCGGGCGATCGACGGGATGGTGGCCGACAACTCCCGGAAACCACGACGAAGCGCCCACCCGGCCATCGAACTCCATCCGTAGTAACCGGCAAGGCCTGCGACCACCAGCAGGACGATGCGCGTCCCGACGCCGATATGCAGGCCCATTTGGGCTCCGGCGAGAGCTGCGATGCCGCTGAGCGCCCCCAGCCAGAACAGGATGATGACGATGCCGACGATCAGTTGCGTCCGAGGCGTGAGCCGCTTCTGCAGCCGCCCGTAGGCGATCCCCGTGGGGATGGCGAGGAGAGCGAGCAGGGCGGCGATACCCAGCGTGGCGAGCACCACAGGATGCTCATAGAGCTCGAACAGGTCCAACACGGCGTCGGACGAGACGGCGGCGTCGGCGATCAGCAGTGCGATGGCGAGCAGGGCCAAGGTGACCAGGATCGGCACCGTGCGTGGAACGATGCCGCGCAGACGTCTGAGTGGAGGAACGACGAGGGGGAGACCATTGCTGCGCAGCCATTGTTCCTGCATTGCCAGCGCGCTCGAGTCTGTTGTTGTGGTCCTCATTGCCCCCGCGGTCCCCTTGCTCATGTCGCCCTCAATATAGCTAGGGCGGCGCTCCCTCAAGGAACGCCGCCCTAGCTAGCGGTATGAAGTGACGATCACACGCCGTCGACGCGAGACTCCTCAACGGTGGTGCCGGTGGACGGATCCTGCTGCGTCACCTTGCGGGACGAGACGCCGCCGCTGCCGCGGACCAGGAAAGAAAGCAGGATTGCCAGCACGCCGGCGCCCATGCAGATGTAGCCAATCATGGTGAGGTCGACGCCGCTGATGGAGTCCCTCACGGCGAAGGACGCGATGGCGCCGATGACGAGAAGGAAGATTCCAGTTCCGATGTACATGAGTTACTCCTTGGGGGATCGGGACGAGAGAAAGCGTAACGCCCATATGGCTGAAGAATGTGGAAAAAGTAAACGGCGCGCCGAAGCGCGCCGTCCCTAGTCATTGACTACTTGGTGCGATCAGCGACGTCCGCCGCCCAGCAGGCCGCCGAGGATGTCGCCCAAAATGCCACCGCCGAGGCCGCCGCCCATGCCGCCACCCTGAGGCTGCGACTGCTGCTGCTGAGTGGTGCGCGGCTCAGGCATCGGCATTCGCAGGCCGCCGTCGCCGGAGTCCGCCGGCTGACGGAAGTTGGGCTCGGACTGCTGGGGAGCCTGCTGCGGGGCCCGCTGAGCCTGAGGAGCGGAGCCGCCGCCCAAAATCTGGCCGAGGATGTCGCCGAGGCCGCCGCCACCGCCGGTGGGAGCCTGCTGCGGCTGCCCTTGACGGGCGTCCTGACCCATGAACTTGCCGGCCAGCCACGCCATCACGATGGGGGCGAGGATGGGGAGCAGCTTCTGGATGAGGGCCGAGCCGTTGGCGCCACCGAGGCCACCGAGCTGGTTGATGACCTGATCCTCGTTGTCGCCGAAGATGTGGTGGGTGATCTTGCGGCCGTCAGCCGTGTCGATGTTGTCCAGATCGATGCCACCGTCGAGAAGGCCGGGGTTGTGCTGGCTCAGTGCGCTACGCAGGGAGGCCTCGCCGGCCGGATCCTGAGCGTTGGCGCCCATTCCCATCAGCAGCGCGGGCAGTGCAGACTGAACCGCCTGCTCCACCGCTTCGGGGCTTTCGCCCACCTGAGCTGCGAGTTGATCGATGGGAAGGTTCGAGAGAATCTCGTTGTAGTCAAGCATTCTGGATGACTCCTCACTGATGTGTGCGCCTCGTGACGCGTGTATCCAAGTTATCGAAGGACCCCTGCGTGCGCTTGGAAATGTCTAGAGCACTGCCGGTGCGGGGCTGGTTTCGCGCTGACGGAACCAGAACACTCCGCTGATGACGACCAGGGCGGCGAGGATTGCGGTCACGCCGACGACGATGGAGTAGGGGGTGTCGCTCAGGCGGCCGACGGCGATCCACGCGATACCCCAAGCAAGGGCGATTGCGACGGCGAAGCGTCCGCCGAGTCGCTTGAAGAAGTACAGCCCCAGGAGGGCGGCAGCGACCAAGGTGGCGGCGGCGATCCATTGGCTGGCGAGTTCCCCCGCCTCGATGCCTGAGGACACTGTCGCAGCGGCCACGTTGGCCACGGAAGCGATGGTCACCCACCCGAGGTAGAGCCCGAACGTGCCGTCGACGACGATCCGTTCAGCGATCGAGCGGTGGCCGATTCCCTGAAGGAGGGCAACCAGCAGCCCCAAGACGATGGCGAGGGCGAAGATGACCACGACGCTGACCCATACCCAGCCCCACTGCGTGACGAGGATCCATGCGGCGTTCAGCACCATGCTGGTGCCAGCGAGCAGGCCCGTTGCCCGAGCGATTTCCGAGGTGCGGTTGGTGGGGAGCCACTGCCAGATCACGTAGGCCAGCAGACCGACGTAGATCACCGACCAGATCGAGAAGGCGGTGCCGGCCGGGGCCAGCAGCGTGGCGTCGGCGGAGAAAGCGCCCGAGGACGAATCCTCCACCGGGGTACCGATGATGCCGAAGCCGAGCAGCGTACCGATGATGCACAGGGCGGCCGCGACCGTGACCCAGATCTGACGGGAGAAGTCTTTGTCCATAGCGTCACGGTACAGAACAGCGACCACTTCGTCCAAGGTTTGTAAAGGGTTAGGCGGCGCCGGAGGAGAGTGCGGTCGCCAGCTCCGTGGCGGCGTCTGACATCCGGTGGGGCAACTGGTGGGCTCGCTGAATCTTCTCGGAGCGACCACCGCCAACCCAGATCGACACCGGGGGAGCGAGCTCGCTGAGTCGGTCGACCAGAGCTTGGGCTCGGGTGACGTTGGCAGACTGGGGGACACCGACGACAGCCGCTCGGGGCTTGAGGTCGCTAGCCGCCTTGATCCAGTCGTCGAGGGGCACGTCGGCGCCGAGGTAGGCGACGGCGATTCCGTGTTCGCGCAGGCATGAGGCGAAGGACATGAGGCCCAGTTCATGATGGCTGCCCTCGGGCAACCCCATGAGCACCAGGTGGTCCGAGGCGGGGGAGCCAGCCGCTTGATACGCCTTGCTGAGGGCTCGAATCACGCCAGCCGCCGCGAAGTGCTCGTGGGCGACGCTGGCCTCGCCGCTGGCCCAAGCGTCACCCAATCTCTCGAGCTCCGGCAGTAGCCACTCGTCCGCGACATGATCGATGGGCGCGGCTGCCAACGCCTCGGCCAGCACGCCGTCGAGCCGAGCGGGTTCGAGGCTGGTGGCTGCGGCGACCAGGTCATAGGCGGCGATGGTCGGGCGGTCTGGCGTCGCTGCGTGGGAGTTCTTGATGGTCTCGGCGGCGATGGAAGCGGGAACTCCGTCGTCGACGAGCGACGCCATCGCACGCAATGCGCGCACGTGATTGTTGTCGTAGAGCCGGTAGCCGGAGGGGGAGCGGTGCGGGGTGACGACGTCGTAGCGACGTTCCCAGACGCGCAGGGTCGTCTCACGGACGCCCGTGAGGGCGGCAACCTGCTTCACCGTGTAGCGGGCCTGAGACTCCTGCATGGGGCAGATGCTAGCAAAAGGCTAGACAAACCTTGTACACGTGGTCAGGATCTCAGGAGGGCCGCTGATCTGGCCCGCGGGTGACGCTGTGCCGGGTCAGCGAGGGCGGTGCGGCTGCGGTCAGTCTTCGCCGAGAGTCGGATCTTCTGCTTCGACGCGTCCGCCAACCTGGAGTTCGTCATCGGGCGTCGCGGGTTCCACGGGGTCGCCGGCCTCGCGGGAGTCAGGTGCGTGGTGCTGCTCAACCTGCGGCGTCTTACCCGTGAGTTCTTCGACGATGCGTTGCTCGGTGGCGGCTGCGTTGATCGGGAACTGTTCAGTCATGCCGTGAGCCTCACGCCGACGATTGTGAGTGCGATGGCGATCGGGTGGATCGCTCAATGGAAAGACGCGACGGGGGTGGGGGTTCATCCGTTAGCCGGGTGGGCACCCAACCTTACTGGTAACCCTGCGTATCAAGGTTGGGCGTATACGAGCTGAGTCAGGCTGTGGTTCAGCCGAGGGGCCTGACATCGCGAGCGTGGTCACGGCCTTGGCAGCAACGCCGATCGCGGGCACCATGGCGCG
>DYZF01000213.1 GCA_020741375.1 Tessaracoccus flavescens | reverse complement strand
CGACGAGCACGGCTTGGCGCCGATCATCGAGATCATTCCCGCCAGCCAGATCAACGAGGCCTACGACAATGTGGTGGCCTCCAAGGTGCGCTACCGCTACGTCATCGACGCTGCAACCCTCGACGACTAGCGCGCAGAGTATACACCCGGGGCCTCCGCTCTGAAGGGGCGCCCCGTCGTCTCCTGCCGCCCTAGCGGTGCGACGATGGAGTCAGCAGGACAGCGTCCACTGTTTCTGCGGCCGGCCGGGTCGGCCCACAAGCGCCCGGCTCATGGGCCGACCCTAGCGGGCCGACCGGGGGGACGGACGCTGAGCGATCGCGCACGCCGCGGATACAATCTCCGCGGAAAGGCCGGGATCTGAAGTGACTGCTGCGTATGGGCGAACACCGTGGGTGGTGTTCGGGGTGGGCATCTTCGCCTACGCCGTCGCCGTCATGCACCGCAGCGCACTGGGCGTAGCCGGTCTGGAAGCCGCGCAGCACTTTGGCACCTCACCCGGCATCGTCTCCACGTTCGTCGTCCTGCAGTTGGCCACCTACTCGCTGGCCCAGATCCCGGTTGGCCTACTTCTGGACCGCTTCGGCTCCCGCGCCATCCTGACCGCGGGCTCGGCCACGATTCTGGCCGGTCAGGTGCTGCTGGCGCTGGCCGACGATCTCTCCGCCGCCTACGTCGCCCGCATCCTCGTGGGCGTCGGCGACGCCTGCATTTTCAACTCCATCCTCCGCCTGCTGCCCAGATGGTTCCACCCCAAACGGGTGCCCGTGCTCACCCAGATCACCGGCATGTCCGCAGGCTTCGGGCAGATCGCTTCCGTGGTCGCGGTGCTGCCGCTGATCCAAACCCAAGGCTGGCGGCCAGGCATCCTGTGGTCGACGGCGGTGAGCGCCGTCGTGATCGTGGCGGTGTTCCTGTGGGTGCGCAACGCCCCGGCGGGCACCGAATCAGCAGTCGTGTCAGACCGGCTGCGGGAGCTGCCGTCGCATCTGGCCCGCGTCACCAAGCACCCGGCCACGCAGCTCGGGTTCTGGATCCATTTCACCTCCGGTTTCTCCATGAACGCGTTCCTCATGATGTGGGGCATGCCGTTCCTGCTCGTGGGCCAAGGCCGCAGCCAACTGGAGGCGTCGAGCCTGTTCACGTTGCTGTCGATGGCGTCGATGGTGGCCGGGCCCATCGTCGGGGCGCTCACCGCGCGGCACCCGCTGCGGCGCAGCAACCTGGCGTTGATCGTCGTGGGGGGGCTCATCGTCAGCTGGGCGTTGGTGCTGCTGTGGCCGGGGCAGGCGCCCTTCGCCCTGCTGGTGCTGCTGGTGCTCATGCTCTCGGTGGCCGGGCCGGGCACGGGGATCGGGTTCGACTTCCCACGCACCAACTTGCCCGCCACCCGCCTCGGCACCGCGAACGGTGTGGTCATCACCGGAGCCTTCTCCGGCGGCACGCTGCTGGTGCTGGCGATGGGCATCTTCCTCGACATGATCGCCCAAGGGCAGCCGTACACGGCGGACCACCTGCGCCTCGCGTGGGCGCTGCAGCTGCCGTTCTACGCCGTCGGCATCGTCGGGATCCTGGTGTCGCGGCGCAAGCTGCGCACGCTCATGGCGGAGCAGGGAGTCATCGTGCCGTCGTGGCGCGAAGTGGTGGAGCGGATCCGACGGCGCCGCTCCGGGCACTAGATCGGGGGAGCGCCTAGAACAGGCCCTCCGGCACCGGCGGCGGGGCGTGCGACGGGTCTACGTTGTTGAACAGCTTGCTGACGGAGCGGCCGTTGTGAATGCGGTCGATCGCGTCGGCGAACAGCCCCGCGACGCTCAAGACGGTCAGCCCGGGGAAATCGCGCGGAGCGGGCACCGTGTTGGTGGTGACCACTTCCTTGATCTGCGGCGCGGAGGCCAACTTCTCGACGGCGTTGCCGGTGAACAGCCCGTGGGTGCAGGCAACCGAGATCTCCTTGGCGCCGAAATCGCCCAGTCGGTTGACGATCTCTAGGATCGAGCCGCCGGTGGCGATCTCGTCGTCCAGCACGATCGCCCGCTTGCCGGCCACGTCGCCGACGATGGAATCGATGACCACCTTGTCGTCGGCCATCCGCTGCTTCGAGCCCGCGGCCACGGGAAGATCCAGCAGTCGGGCCAGCAGAGTGGCCTGCTTCGCGTTGCCCAGGTCTGGGGAGACGACGACGCAATCGGTCAGATCGCGCCCGCGGTAGTGCTCCGCGATGACGCCCAGCGCCGTGAGGTGATCGACGGGAACAGAGAAGAATCCGTGCACCTGCGGTGCGTGAAGCGCCATCGTGAGCACACGATCTACACCGGCTGTGGTTAACAGATCTGCCACCAGCCGGCCGCCGATGGAAATGCGCGACGCGTCCTTCTTATCGGAGCGCGCATAGGCGTAGTGGGGCATGACGGCGGTGATCTGACGGGCCGACGCGCCCCGCGCAGCGTCCACCATCAGCAGCAACTCCATCAGGTGCTCCTGCGTCGGCGGCACCAGGGGCTGGACAATGTAGACGTCGCGCTGACGGCAGTTGGCTAGGAGTTGAGCTTGCAAACAGTCGTTGCTGAAGCGCGAGATCTTGACGCCGGACCGGCGGATCGACAGCTTGGCGCACACCTCGTCGGCGAACTTCTCGTGCGCCGACCCGGAGAACACGACGATGCCCTTCACGTACAACCCCTCCCGGAATTACTAGGGCCACACTACCGACCCCGAGACCCTTCATGGCTCGATGACCGTCGCCACCGCTCACCGATCGTTCACGGACAGTTCATGCAGGGCTCCCTGTCTGTTTCCGAATGGTGCCTACGGTGCGGATCGATCGCCAATCTGGCGGCTCCCGAAAGATCGAAGGATTAATCACCATGCGTGGATTCCGTAGCGCGGCCCTCCTCAGTGTTGTGGCCGCACTCGCCCTGACCGCCTGCGGCGGGGACGCAACCCCCTCCAACTCCTCCTCCGCCGGCGGCGACACCTCCGCGGCGGGCACCGTCGACGCCAAGACCGCCACCTCGCTGGCCGACTTCGGCGGCATGGAAGGCCTCGAGGCCGCGGCCAAGGCCGAAGGCGCCCTCAACACCATCGCCCTTCCCCACGACTGGGCCAACTACGGCCTGATCATCGACGCTTTCAAGAAGAAGTACCCCGAGATCACCGTCAACGAGCAGTCGCCCGACGCGTCGTCGAAGGAAGAGATCGCCGCCGCCGAGGCCAACAAGGGCACCGACAAGGCTCCTGACGTGTTCGACGTCGGCACCAACGTCGCCCTCGAATCCACCAGCTACTTCGCGCCCTACAAGGTGGAGAAGTTCGACGACATCCCTGAAGACCAGAAGGAGGCCACCGGCCTCTGGGTGTCCGACTACACCGGCGTCATGGTGGTTGGCTAC
Source organism: Tessaracoccus flavescens (assembly GCA_020741375.1). GTDB lineage: Bacteria > Actinomycetota > Actinomycetes > Propionibacteriales > Propionibacteriaceae > Arachnia > Arachnia flavescens_A. The sequence continues at coordinate 5,683 of DYZF01000213.1, read as the reverse complement.
AACAAGACCAAGTACGGCGAGATCAAGTCGATCGACGAGCTCACCGATCCCAAGTTCGCCGGCTCCGTCGCCGTCAACGGCAAGCCCGCCGAGGCCGGCGCCGCGTTCAACGGCTTCCTGCTGGCCAACGCCGCGAGCGGTGGCGACTTCAGCAACTTCCAGCCCGGCCTGGACTACTTCAAGAAGCTCAACGACGCTGGCACCCTCAACGTGACCGACGTCACGAACGGCACGATCGACGCCGGCGAGCACGGCGTCGTCTTCGACTGGTCCTACAACCACGCCTCCCACACCGCTCGCCTCGGCGAGCAGGGCGTCGAGTGGGCCACCTTCGTGCCGAACGACATCACGCTCGGCTCGTACTACAAGCAGGCCATCAACGTCGACGCCCCGCACCCCGCGGCCGCTCGTCTGTGGCAGGAATTCCTCTACTCGCCCGAGGCCCAGAACCTGTGGGCCGAGGGTGGCGCCGTCCCCGTCCTGAACGTGCTCTACGCCGACGAGTTCTCCGACGCCGCCAAGGCCAACGCGCCGACCGTCGAGTCGCTGCTGTCCCCCACCGCCGAAGAGGCTGACGCCGCAACCAAGTTCTTGCAGGAGAACTGGGACAAGACCGTCTCCTGATGAGCCAAGCGGTAGCGGGCGTGAGGCAGTCGCGAGCCTTACGTGATCTGCGGAACACAGCGGCCACCATCCCGTTCTTCGCGTACCTCGCCGTGTTCCTGTTCTTGCCGACGATCATCGTCATCGTCGGCGCGTTCAGGAACCGGGCAGGGGAGTTCACGCTGGACGGAATCTCCAAGCTGTTCACGCCCGCTACTGTCCGCATCTTCCTCACCACCGGGTGGCTGAGCTTCGCCTCAGCCCTCATCGGCGCGGTCGTGGGCGGGGTCGCGGCTTACGCCCTCTCGACGGTGCCCCTCAACTCCACGCTCCGGCGGGTCTATACGGCCGTCTCCTCGGTGCTGGCCCAGTTCGGCGGTGTCATGTTGGCGTTCGCCTTCATCTCCGTCGTGGGCAAGAACGGCAACTTCACGCGGTTGATGGCCGATGCGTTCGGCGTCACCATCCCGGGCGATCTCCTTCAGACCGTGCCGGGCCTGATCGTCGTCTACTGCTACTTCCAGATCCCGCTGATGATCATCGTGTTCCTTCCGGCCGTGGATGGGCTCCGCAAGGAGTGGAGCGACGCGACGGCGAACCTCGGCGGTTCCGGCTGGACCTACTGGACCCGCGTCGCTGGCCCGATCCTGGCGCCCGCATTCCTCGGCTCGTTCCTGCTGCTGTTCGCCAACGCCTTCTCCGCCTATGCGACGGCCGCCGCGCTCATCGCGCAGAAGACGATCATCGTGCCCATGGCCATCGAGGGCGCCATCCGCAACGAACAGAACACCGACATGGATTCCTACGCCCAAGCTCTGGCCACCGGGATGATCGTCGTGATCGCCGTCGTCATGGCCCTCTACGCGCTGCTGCAGCGCCGCACAGCGAGGTGGACGGCATGAGTCGCGCCAAGGCGAAGGCCCGCAACCAGCGGATCTTTCGCATCATCGTCCTCGGGATCGTCGGCCTGTTCCTGGCGTACCCGCTGTACGCGCTGTTCGAGTTCTCCATCCGCTTCCCGCTCACCGGCAAGTACTCGTGGGACGCGTGGACAAAGCTGTTCGGCGCCGGCGACGCCTCGCGCCTCGGCCCGCTCTACACCGGCATCGTGAACTCGCTGATCATCGCCGTGCTCACGCTGGCGATCATGTTCGTCATCCTCGTGCCCACGATGATCTGGGTCCGGCTCAAGCTGCCGAAGCTGCGTCGCGTCGTCGAGTTCATCTGCCTGCTGCCACTCACGCTGCCCGCGATCGTGCTGGTCGTCGGCTTGGTGCCCGTGTACCGGTTCATGGCCACGAAGGTGCTCGATACCAGCGCGATCTGGCTGTGCTTCGCCTACGTGGTGCTGGTGCTGCCGTTCTCCTACCGCGCGCTCGACGCGGGGCTCGGCGCGATGGACGTCAAGACGCTCGCCGCCGCCGCGCGCTCCATGGGCGCCTCGTGGATGACGGTGATCCTGCGCGTCATCCTGCCCAACCTGCGTGGCGCCGTCGCGTCGGCCGCCTTCATCTCCATCGCCGTCGTGCTGGGTGAGTTCACCATCGCGCGCATGCTCGCCCGCGAGAACCTCCAGACCGGGGTCATGCTCGTCAATCAGGCCGCGCCCCAGGTGGCCGCGGCGGTGTCGCTGCTGACGCTGCTGTTCGGCATCGCCCTGCTCGTGGGCCTCAGCTACATCACCAACCGCACGCATCAGAAGAGGACCCGCTCATGACCACCCTTGCCCGCAGCGCCGTCGGCGTTGAGCTCGTTGGCCTGGAGCGTGTCTTCGGCACCGTCCGCGCGCTGGATCACTTCGACCTTGAGATTCGCCCCGGCGAACTCGTCGCACTGCTCGGCCCCTCGGGCTGTGGCAAGACGACGGCGCTGCGGGTCCTCGCCGGCTTGGAAGAGGCCGATTCGGGGCAGGTGATCGTCGGGGGCCGCGACATCAGCCACACCCCGCCGAACAAGCGCAACATGGCGATGGTGTTCCAGAGCTACTCGCTGTTCCCGCACCTCACGGTGGCCGGCAACATCGATTTCGCGCTCTCGATGCGCAAGGTGGACAAGGCCAAGCGCAAGGCGATCATCGACGAGCATCTGGAGCTGGTTGGCCTGGGAACGCACCACAACCGTCTGCCCAACGAGCTGTCCGGTGGCCAGCAGCAGCGGGTCGCGCTGGCTCGCGCGTTGGCGTCGAAGCCCGACGTGCTGCTGCTCGACGAGCCGCTGTCGGCGCTCGACGCGAAGGTCCGCGAGCAGCTGCGCGACGAGATCCGTCGGATCCAGCAGGAGTTCGGCACCACGACGCTGTTCGTCACGCACGATCAGGGCGAGGCGCTGGCGATGGCAGACCGGGTTGGCGTCATGCAGGCCGGGAAGCTGGAGCAGATCGGCAGCCCGCGGGATCTCTACGAGCGCCCCGAAACCGAGTTCGTCGCCCGCTTCATCGGCGCCACCAACCCGCTGCCGGGCGTCGTGTCAGCCGGCAAGGTGCGGGTGTTCGACACCTGGCTGCCTGCGTTGCCCGGTTCCATCGACGAAGGTCGCGGCACGGCGCTGATCCGCCCGGAGCGGATCAAGGTGACGCCGCTGGCGGAGTGCGGCGACGCGCCGGGCCGGTTGGCGACGATCCGGCAGATGTCGTTCTTGGGTAACCATGCGACGGTGTACCTCCAGCCGGCCGACGGCACCGACGAGTTGGTCGCGTTCGTCGCGGCCCGCGAGGTGGAGAAGCTGACGCAGGGGATGGACGTCTTGGTGGGCTTCGACGACAAGCCGGTTCTCGTCGCCTAGCGGGCGTTCGCCGTCGCTGCGGCTTGGGTTCGCCGTCGCTCCGGCTGAGGTTTGAGCAGTTCCTGCAACTCAAACGCTGATTTCGCCACGGGGTGGCGATTCTCGGCGTTGAGTTGCAAGAACTGCTCAAACCCAGCAGGCCAGCCGACGTCACGGACGGATGCACAAACGCCCGGCCAGCCGACGCCACCACGAACGCACGAACCCAAGCGCCGCCCACCGCGACCTCGGGCACACAAACGCCCGGCGAGCCGAAGCTCACCGGGCGCTTGTTTTCAGAAGGATCGAGCCGAAGCCCGAATCATCAGGCCTTGGCCGAAGCCGCCCGACGCTTGTTCCAGATGTCGAAGGCGACTGCCAGCAGCAGCACGAGGCCCTTGACGATCTGCTGGATGGAGGTGGGAACACCCATCAGCTGCATGCCGTTGGTCATGACGGCCATGACCAAACCACCGACCATGGCGCCGACGACGGTACCCACACCACCGGTGACGGCTGCGCCACCGATGAAGCAGGCCGCGATGGCGTCGAGCTCGAGCGCGTTACCAGCGGCAGGCTGGGCGCCGTTGGCGCGCGACGAGTAGACGACGCCGGCAATACCGGAGAGCAGACCCATGTTGACGTACACCCAGAAGATGGTTCTCTTCACCTTGACGCCGGACAGCAGCGCGGCGTTGAGGTTGCCGCCGATCGCGAAGACGTGGCGACCGTAGATGGTCGACTTCGACACGAACGAGTAGGTCAGCACGAGCACCGCGAGGATGATCAGCACGATCGGGAAGCCACGGTTGACCGAGAGCTTCCACGCGAAGTACATGACCACGACGGCGACCGCGACGATCTTGGCGATGAACAGACCCATCGATTCGACGTCCTGCTCGTAGCTGATGCGAGCGCGACGGGTGCGCCACTGCGAGAACGCGAAAGCGGCGACGGCGAACACGCCGATCAGCAGTGTGAAGACGTCGAAGCCGGCTCCGCCTAACAATCCGTTGAGGAAGCCGACGGCGATCTGCTGGTACTCGGGGCTCATCGGCGACAGGGAGATGGAGCCCAGGATCAGGAACGTCACGCCACGGAACAGCAACATGCCCGAGAGGGTCACGATGAAGCCGGGGATGCCCACGTAGGCAACCCAGAAGCCGTGCCAGGCGCCGATGGCGATGCCGACGAGAAGGCCGACGATGACAGCTATCCACCACGGCTGCTGCATCTTGATCACCATCGTGGCCGCGACCGCGCCCACCACAGCGATGATCGAGCCGACCGACAGGTCGATATGGCCGACGACGATGACGAACAACATGCCGATCGCGAGGATCAGGATGTAGGAGTACTGCAGAACGATGTTGGTGACGTTCTGCGGATCGAGCAGTGTGCCGCCGGTGAGGATCGTGAACAGGACGACGATGGCCACAAAGGCGATCACGATGCCGGATTGGCGCAGGTTCTTGGTGAACATGTCGCGTAGCGCGGACATCATGCCACCTCCCTCTCTTGGGTCATGAGCTTCATGAGCTTCTCTTGGGTGGCCTCCGCCGCGGGCATCTGCCCGGTGATGCGGCCGAAGGCCAGGGTGAAGATGCGATCGCAGATACCGAGGAGCTCGGGGAGCTCCGAGGAGATCACGACGACGGCCTTGCCGGCGTCAGCGAGCGACTGGATGATGGTGTAGATCTCATACTTGGCGCCGACGTCAATGCCGCGGGTGGGCTCGTCGAGGATCAGCACCTCAGGCTCGGTCATCATCCACTTGGAGAGCACGACCTTCTGCTGGTTGCCGCCAGAGAGCTGGCCGACGACCTTCATCACGTTGGGCGTGCGGATGTTCATCTGCTTGCGGTAGATCTCCGCGTGCTTGATCTCTTCGTGCGAGTTCACCACCGACGGCCCGCTGGAGATCTTCTTCAGCGACGCGGCCGAGATGTTGCGGCGGATGTCATCGATGAGGTTCAAGCCGTAGCGCTTGCGATCCTCCGTGGCGTAGGCGAGGCCGGCGTTGATGGCGTCGTCGACGGTGGGGAGGTTGATCTCCTTGCCGTGCATGAACAGCTTGCCGCTGACCTTGCGGCCGTAGGACTGGCCGAACACGCTCATCGCGAGCTCGGTGCGTCCGGCGCCCATGAGGCCCGCGATGCCGACGATCTCACCGGCGCGCACGTCGAAGCTGGCGCTGTCGGCTACCTTGCGGCCGGGCGTCGTCGGGTGCATGACGGTCCAGTCCTCAACGCGGAGGATCTCTTCACCGATGGTGGACACGTGCTCTGGGTACAGGTTGTCCAGCGGACGGCCCACCATG
>DYZF01000212.1 GCA_020741375.1 Tessaracoccus flavescens | reverse complement strand
CATCTCGTTCGATGTGCGTGGCGGCCTCCTTGTCCGGCAGATCCACCACTGGGCCGCCCTGCTGATGGTGGCCGCGGCCTTCGTGCACATGCTCCGCGTGTTCTTCACCGGCGCTTACCGCAAGCCGCGTGAGGTCAACTGGCTCATCGGCGTCGGCCTCCTCGCCCTGTCGACGATCGCCGGCTTCGCCGGCTACTCGCTGCCCGACGATCTGCTGTCGGGCACCGGGCTCCGCTTCGTCGACGGCCTGATCCGCTCGATCCCGCTGATCGGCACCTGGGCTGAGTTCTTCGTCTTCGGCGGCGAATACCCCGGCGGCCTGATCATCTCGCGCCTCTACATGGTGCACATCCTGCTGATCCCCGGCCTGCTGCTCGGCCTCGTCGCCGCCCACCTGGCGCTGCTGGTGTACCACAAGCACACCCAGTTCCCGGGCGCCGGCCGCACCGAGAACAACGTCGTCGGCTACCCGCTGTTCCCCGTCTACATGGCCAAGGCCGGCGGCTTCTTCTTCGTCGTGTTCGGCGTGCTCGTCCTCATGGGCGGCCTGTTCCAGATCAACCCGGTCTGGGAGTGGGGCCCGTACGATCCGGCCAAGGTGTCCGCGGGCTCGCAGCCTGACTGGTACATGGGCTGGGTTGAAGGCGCCATCCGTATCATCCCGAACTGGGAGAGCCACTGGGGCGGCACCACGTGGTCGTGGGCGATCTTCCTGCCCGGCGTCGGCCTCATGGGTCTGCTCTTCGGCGCCCTCGGCGCGTGGCCGTTCATCGAGCGCTGGCTGACCGGTGACGATCGCGAGCACCACCTGCTCGACCGTCCGCGCAACGCCCCCACCCGCACCGCTCTCGGTGTGGCCGGCATGACCGCGTACGCGATGTTCTGGCTGTCCGGCGGTAACGACATCATCGCTACCCGCTTCAGCTTGGACCTCAACGCCATCACCATGTTCATGCGGGTGGCTGTGTTCCTGGCCCCGGTGGTCGCCTTCATCCTCACCAAGCGCATCTGCCTCAGCCTGCAGCGGGCGGACCGCGAGCGTGCCCTGCACGGTTCGGAATCGGGCGTCATCGTCCGCTCCCCCGAGGGTGCGTACTCCGAGGATCACCTGCCCATCCACCACGACGAGCAGTTCGCGCTCACCCAGCACCTGCAGCACAAGCCGCTGCCGGTCGGTGGCGACGTGGACGCCTCCGGTGTGGCGAAGAAGGGCGGCATCAGCAAGTTCCGCGCCGCCGCGTCGCGTTGGTACCTCGGTCACGAGATCGCCAAGCCCAGCGCCGCCGAGATCGAAGAGGCCGCCCACCACGGCGACCACGGTGATCACGACGAGCTCGGTCACGACGGCGACAAGCCTCAGTTGCACTGATCGCTGACAGACGAAGGGCGTCCTCCGAACGGAGGGCGCCCTTTGCTGTTGCAGCAGGTAGACTGGCCCCTCGTGCGATTCCTTCAGGGTGACCCCACTTACGACCTGACCTACAGCGACGTCTTCATGGTCCCGAGCCGATCCAGCGTGAGCTCCCGGCTCGACGTCGACCTCACGTCCACCGACGGTCTGGCCACCCCCGTCCCGCTGGTCGCCGCCAACATGACGGCCGTCTCCGGGCGGCGCATGGCCGAAACCATGGCCCGTCGCGGCGGTCTGGCGATCTTCCCGCAGGACATCCCGTCCGACGTCGTGGCCAAGTCCATCGGCAAGGTGAAGGCCGCCCACACCATCTTCGACACCGCCGTGACGGTCTCCCCCACGACCACCGTCGGCGAGACCCTGTCGCTGATCGCCAAGCGCGCGCACGGGGTCGCCGTCGTCATCGACGACGACCGTCAGGTGATCGGCCTGGTCACCCCGGCCGACGCCGCGGGCGCCGACCGCTTCGCGCAGGCGAAGGACGTCATGTCCAGCGACATCACGCGACTCTCGGCCGACACCTCGCCGTCGGACGTGTTCAACAAGCTGGCCGAGCAGCACCAGAAGGTGGCCATCGCCGTCGACGGTGACAACCGCCTCGTCGGCCTCATGACCCCCAAGGGCGCGCTGCGTTCCGCCATCTACTCCCCCGCCGTCGATCACGAGGGCCGCCTGCGCGCGGGCGTCGCCGTCGGCATCAACGGGGACATCAAGGCCAAGGTGCGCGCCGCCCTCGAGGCCCGCGCCGACGTGCTGGTCATGGACACCGCGCACGGGCATCAGGAGAAGATGATCGGGGCGCTGGAGATCGCGCGGGCCGAGCGCGACGCGTTCGCCGCCGAGACCGGCCGCACCGTCCTCATCGTCGCCGGCAACGTCGTGACCGCGGAGGGCGTCGACGATCTGATCGACGCCGGCGCGGACATCCTCAAGGTGGGCGTCGGCCCCGGCGCCATGTGCACCACGCGCATGCAGACCGGCGTCGGCCGTCCACAGTTCTCCGCGGTGCTGGAGTGCGCAGCAGCTGCCAAGGATCGCGGCAAGTCGATCTGGGCCGACGGTGGCGTCCGTCACCCGCGCGACGTGGCCCTCGCCCTCGCCGCCGGCGCCGGCTCCGTCATGATCGGCTCCTGGTTCGCCGGCACGCACGAATCCACCGGCGACCAGCTGCAGGACCATCAGGGCCGCGCCTACAAGGAGTCCTTCGGCATGGCGTCGGCGCGCGCGGTGCGGCAGCGCACCCGCGAGCAGTCGGCCTTCGAGCGGGCTCGCGCCGCGATGTTCGAAGAGGGCATCTCGCAGTCGCGGATGTACTTGGACCCTCGTCGCCCCGGCGTGGAGGACCTCATCGACTGGATCACCTCGGGCGTGCGGTCCTCCTGCACGTACGCCGGTGCGCGCACGCTGCCGGAGTTCGCCGAGCGCGCCGTCGTGGGCGTGCAGTCCGGCTCCGGCTACGAAGAGGGTCGCCCCGTCGACCAGAGCTGGTAGGCCGCCTCATCCGGAAGGATGATCTCTGCCCGCAGACCTATCACCCATGGCATGCCCGCACTAGTGTGACGTGCCATGGGTGATCTCTTGGAGCGGATCTTCGGTCTGCACGACGAGTTCGAGCGTCCCGTGCCGACGGCTGCGTGGCGCACGGACGTCGTCATCGCCGCGCTCCT
>DYZF01000211.1 GCA_020741375.1 Tessaracoccus flavescens | reverse complement strand
TGCCGGCAGCACGATCTCTTCCTCCGCCTCGGCATGGGCCACGTGCAGGGTCATGAAGGCTTGACGCAACGCATCGCGATCCTCATGCGTGTTGCGCATGCGGCGCAGCAGGTCCTCGAACAGGTAGTGGTCGGCGATGATCAGGTCGATAACGTCGCCTGACATGGGGCGATGCAGGTCAATGGAAGTAGCCATGCCCCAAGAGTAGGCATGGCTACGTGCATCCGAAAGGGTTTCGCTACAGGTTGTACCCGATGGCCCGCAACTGCTCGCGCCCGTCTTCGGTGATCATCTCCAGCGTCCACGGCGGCAGCCAGACCCAGTTGATGGTGACGGAGTTCACGAGGCCGTCGAGCACGTACTTGGTGTCGTACTCGATCTTGTCGGTGAGCGGGCAGGTGGGCGACGTCAGCGTCATGTCGACGGTGCAGTTGCCTTCGTCGTCGAGCTGAACGCCGTAGACGAGTCCGAGGTCGACGACGTTGACCATCAACTCGGGGTCGACGACGTCCTTCATGGCCTCCAGCACCTCGTCCTCGGTGGGGAGGGCGGTCATGGTGGGGGCGTCGACGTCTGGCAGGTCGTCCTTGACGAGGTCGCTGGGACGGGGCTCAGTCATGAGTTCTCCTTGGCCTGGGCTTGGAGGGCGGCGTCGCGCAGGGCGGACCACCCGAGGAGCGCGCACTTCACGCGCGCCGGGAATTTGGAGACGCCGGCGAAAGCGATGGCGTCTTCGAATACTTCTTCGTCGGGCTCGATCTTGCCCTGCGATTGCATCATCTCCAGGAACTGATCGTGCAACTCCATGGCGTGATCGACGGAGTTTCCGATGAGCAGGTCCGTCATGACCGAGGTGGATGCCTGCGAGATGGAGCACCCCTCCGCCTCGTAGGAGATGTCACTGACGGTGTCGCCGTCGAGGTGGACCCGCAGCGTGAGCTCATCGCCGCACGAGGGGTTCACGTGGTGCACCTCGGTGTCGTACGGGTTGCGGAGCCCGCTGTGGTGCTTCTCGCGGTAGTGATCGAGGATGATCGTTTGGTACAGCTCGTCGATGTTCATTCAGCCTCCGAATCGGGGCGCGAAGTAGTTCCGGGTGAAGACCAACGCGTCGGCGAGCGCGTCGATCTCGACGGAAGTGGTGTACAGGTAGCTTGAGGCCCGCGTGGAGCTCTGGTGGCCCAGCCGCTTGTGCAGCGGGCGCGCGCAGTGATGACCTCCGCGGATGGCGACGCCCCGCGAGTCGAGCACCTGCATCACGTCGTGTGGGTGCACCTCGTCGACGTTGAAGGAGATGGCGCTGCCGCGCTCCACCGCCTCCGTCGGGCCCAGGATGGTGAGTCCGTCGATCGCGGTCAGCTTGGCCAGTGCGTACTCCGTGAGCTCCTGCTCGTGGGCAGCGATCTGATCCATGCCGATCCCGGTGAGGTAATCGACCGCGGCGCCGAGCCCGACCGCCTGCGCGATGGGCGGGGTGCCGGCCTCGAACCGGTGCGGGGGTGCCGCATAGGTGGAACGCTCCATCGTGACCACTTCGATCATCTCGCCGCCGCCGAGGAAGGGCGGGAGGCCGGCGAGCAGGTCGAAGCGGCCCCACAGCACGCCGATGCCGGTGGGCCCGCACATCTTGTGGGCCGTGAAGGCCACCAGATCTGCACCCAGCGCCTCGACGTCGGTGGCCTGATGCGGGACGGCCTGCGAGGCGTCCACCACCATGACGGCGCCGACGGCGTGGGCTTGAGCCGCGATGTCGGCGATCGGGTTGCGGGTGCCCAACACGTTGGAGACCCACGTCAGGGAGACCACCTTGGTGCGCTCGTTGATGAGCCCATCACGCTCGGCGGCCTCCAGATCGAGACGGCCGTCGGGGGTGATGTCGAACCAGCGAAGTGTGGCGCCGCTGCGCTCACACATCAGCTGCCACGGCACGATGTTGGAGTGATGCTCCATGACGGAGATCACCACCTCGTCGCCCTCACGCAGGCCGGCGCCGAGCGTGTTGGCGGCGAGGTTGAGCGCCTCTGAGGCGTTCTTGGTGAAGATGATCTCTTCCGGACGCGCGGCCCCTACGAAGGTGCCCACCTTGGAGCGGGCCCCTTCGAACGCCTCCGTCGCCTCGCCGCCCAGCAGGTGCATGGCGCGCGCAACGTTGGCGTTGTGCTGGAGATAGTGCTCGGCGATCGCGTCCACCACCTGACGGGGCTTCTGCGACGTGTTGGCCGAGTCCAAGTAGACCAGCGGCCACTCCCCCACCCCGCGCTGCAGGATGGGGAAGTCGTCGCGGACGCGACTAGCGAGATCCATGCTCTTCCTTACGGATTACCGATACCTGTTGCTGTGAGCGACCGCTCAGTTGGCCGACGCGGCAGCTTCGCGGATGTAGCGCTCGTAGCCCTCAGCCTCGAGCTGGTCCGCCAGCTCCTTGCCGCCCTCGGCGACGATGCGTCCGTCGACGAAGACGTGCACGAAGGTGGGCTCGATGTAGCGCAGGATGCGGGTGTAGTGCGTGATGAGCACGACGGCGCGGTCGCCCTTCTCGGCGAAGCGGTTGACGCCCTCCGAGACAACCTTCAGGGCGTCGATGTCGAGGCCGGAATCGGTCTCGTCGAGGATCGCGGCCTTGGGGTTGAGCAGTTCGAGCTGCGCGATCTCGTGGCGCTTCTTCTCACCGCCGGAGAAGCCCTCGTTCACGGAACGAGCCGAGAAGGACTTGTCGAGCTGCATGTTGCCCAGAGCCTTCTCGACGTCCTTGACCCAGGTGCGGACCTTGGGGGCTTCGCCGTCGAGCGCGGTCTTCGCGGTGCGCAGGAAGTTCGCGACGGAGACGCCGGGCACCTCAACGGGGTACTGCATGGCCAGGAACAGGCCGGCCTTGGCGCGCTCGTCGACGCTCATCTCGGTGAGCTCTTCGCCGTCGAGCGTGACGGAACCCTGGGTGATTTCGTACTTGGGGTGGCCGGCGATGGCGTAGGCGAGGGTGGACTTGCCCGAGCCATTGGGGCCCATGAGGGCGTGGATCTCGCCCGAGTTCACGGTGAGGTTGACGCCCTTGAGGATCTGCTTGTTGCCCTCTTCGGTGATGACGTCGACGTGCAGGTCGGAGATGACGAGAGAAGTCATGATGTTTCTAGGCTCCTGGAGTTTCTTGCGATGTGATCAGTAGTCGGTGGTGGTGGAGTCGACGTCGATGAGGACGTCGTCGCC
>DYZF01000210.1 GCA_020741375.1 Tessaracoccus flavescens | reverse complement strand
ACCAGTCCGAGATCGCGTTGCGCTTCGCCCGTCGCGATCTGCCAGACCGGTTCGCCGGGCTCGCCTGGCATGAGGACGAGGGGCTCCCGCGGATCGATGGCGCCGTCGCGTGGCTGCGGTGCGAGGAACTGGAGTTCCGTCCCGGCGGAGACCACACCGTCATCCTCGGCCACGTGGCGACGGCGCAGACCGACGGCGTCTCCTCACTCGCCTACCACCTGCGCCAGTTCCGCGACCTGCGGCCGTGACAAAGCCGTATGAGAGACTCGATGCCGTGAGCAACGAGCAGATCGACCCGACGTCCCCCCGTCCCTCCGGACCGGACTTCACCGATGCCGCCGCGCCGCTGACGAACCCCGATCCGCCAGCCGCCGCTCAGTCGCCAGCAGTTCCTCAATCACCCGCAGCGCCAGCCCAGCCGCTGAGGGCCCAGCCGGTGCCGCCGCAGGTTGCGCCCACGCCGTCGTACCCAGCCCCGGACTACGGCCCCGCTCCCTACGAGCACTCGCCCTATCCGGATCCGTATGCGCAGAATCCCTACGGATCCCAGCCCGGCTACGGAGCACCCGGCTACGGCGCCCAGTACAGCCCGCCGACGGGTTACGGGATGCTGCCCTACGGCATGCCCGGCGATTCCGACGACCCACGCAACCCGGACGCCCCCAAGCGCGGTGTGGGGCCCGTCGAGGCGTACAAGCGGTTCTGGTCGAGGGGTCTCCGGTTCACCGGGCGCGCCAGCCAGTCCGAGTACTGGTGGGCGATGCTCATCAACACCGCCATTGTCTACGGCCCGGCGGTGGCGCTGTCGGGCAGCACCGGTTTCCTGACCGACGCGGCCGTCTCGTTCAGCGTCCTCTACATGCTGGCCGCGATCATCCCGAGCCTCGCGGTGATGGTTCGGCGCTTCCACGATTCCAACAACAGCGGCGCGCTGGCCCTGCTGAACCTGATCCCCTTCATCGGCTGGATCATCACGATGATCTTCATGCTGCTGCCCGGCCACCCCATGGGTGCCCGGTACGACCGACAACAGCCGTGGCGTGGGTGAGATCCTCGCCGCGGTCACCCCGATCTTCTTGGTGGTGGCCGCGGGATTCGCGCTGACCCGAGGCGGGCTGTTCTCCCGGGATGACATGTCGGTGCTGTCCCGGTTCGTGGTGAAAGTGGCGTTGCCGCTGCTCGTCTTCATGAACGTCGTGGGGCGCGCCCCGTCGGAAATCTTCCACCCTGCCTACCTGCTCAACTACGCGGTCGCGGCCATGATCATGTTCGGGCTCGGCTACGTCTGGGTGCGCGTCAGCGGCGGCGACCGTGGTCGCTCCCCCGTCGTCGGCCTGCTGATGTCGTCCACCAACAATGGCTTCATCGGCTTCGCGATGTTCCTCATCCTGATCCCAGAGTTCGCCGGCGCCGCCGTCGGGATGGACATGTTGGTGGACAACGTTCTGATCATCCCGCTGTTCCTGTTCCTGTGCGAACAGGCAACCAACCGCGGCGTCACCGTCGGGCAACGTCTGGTGAAGACTCTCCGCGGTGTGATTCTGCATCCGATGGTGATCGCGATCATTCTGGCGCTGGTCACCACGGCTGTCGGCTGGGAGTTGCCGACGGTGCTCTCGAGGGCGGTCGGGCTGGTGGCGCAAGCGTCGTCCGGAGTCGCTCTGTTCTCCGTCGGAGGCATGCTGGTGGGTCTCCGACTGGGCGGCATGCTCTCCGACGTCGTCGCGACGGCTGCAGGCAAGCTGATCGTCATGCCCGCCATCTCCCTGGGCTTGATCTTCGCGTACGAGACGGCGGGACTCCCCGCGCTGCCGCACGAACTCAAGGTGGCGGCGCTCCTGACGGGCGCGTTGCCCACCTTCTCCATCGCCCCGGCATTGGCCGATCCGTACGGTCATTCTGGGCTCGCGTCGGCCAGCATGATGACACAGGTGGTTTTGTCTGCGTTCAGCATGACGGCGTGGCTCGCGGTGGCCCACACGCTGGGCTGGATGTAGCCAACCCCCGAGCGCTGCCCGTTTGCACCCTCGACGGTGCTGGCGCCCTGACTAGGACGTCGAGTCGTCCTGGGCGATCGGATCGTCGTCGGCGTTGATGCAGATGAGGTCCGCCACCATTGCCGTCCAGCCAGTCTGGTGCGACGTGCCGAGGCCCTCGCCGTTGTCGCCGTTGAAGTACTCGCTGAACGTGGGGTGTGCCTGCCACAGCGGGCCCGTGGGCACGTGCGGCGGATCGCTCGGGCGACGCCCGTTCTCCCCCATCCGGAACAGGGAGATCATGCGTTCGCGCAGTTCGCGGGCGACGTCGAGCAGCCCCAGTTCACGATCAGAGCCGGTCGGGAACTGGTACAGCTCGTCCTTGGCGACGCCGCGGCCGTAGGTGGCGATGGAGTGCAGCAGTAGCGAGTTCACGGGGAACCAGACAGGACCGCGCCAGTTGGAGTTGCCGCCGAACAGGTAATCGCGGCTCTCGGCCGGCTGGTAGTCGATCGGCAACGAGCCGTGGCCGGGCAGGTCCACGTGATGCAGGTCGCGGTAGGCGGCCGACAGCGAGCGGATGCCGTGCGGGCTGAGGAACTCGTTCTCGTCGAGGACGCGCTCCATGATCCGTCGGAGGCGCTCCAACGTGACCACCGACAGCGTCGTGCCGGCGCCGTGCTGCTGCAGGATGGGTTCGGTGACCTCGGGGCGACGCTCCCGGAGCCACTGGGTGTGACGCTTGAGATCCGGCAGCTGCTCATAGATGTCGTCGGCCAAGTTCATGACGCCCAGCAGCGGCAGGAGGCCCACCATCGAGCGGACCTTCACCGACGTGGGCGTCCCGGAATCGATGAGGACGTCGTAGTAGAAGCCGTCCTCCTCGTCCCACAGCGCAGCACTGGGATCGCCGAACTGGTCCATCGCCTCGGCGATCTCGAGGAAGTGCTCGAAGAACTTGGTGGCGATGTCGCCCCAGCCGTCGTCCTCCCGGCCAAGCTCGACGGCGATCTTCAGCATCGACAGGCAGAAGAACGCCATCCAGCTGGTTGCGTCGGACTGCTCCAGGATCTGCCCTTCAGGCAGCGGGGCCGAGCGGTCGAAGACGGTGATGTTGTCCATGCCCAGGAAGCCGCCCTCGAACAGGCCGGAGCCGTTCTCGTCCTTGCGGTTGACCCACCAGCCGAAGTTCAGCAGCAGCTTGGTGAACACGCGCACCAGGAAGGCCCGGTCCCAGCCGCCGTCGAGGAAGAACACCACGCGGGCTGCCCACGGGAGGACGGGCGGGTTGACGTCGCCGAACTTCCACTCGTAGGCGGCGAGCTGGCCGGACGGATGCATGCACCACTCGCGGCACATGAGCACGAGCTGTTCCTTGGCGAACCAGGGGTCGATGCGGGCCAGCGCCACGCAGTGGAACGCGAGATCCCACGAGGCGAACCACGGGTACTCCCACTCGTCGGGCATGGAGATGATGTCGGCGAGCGCCAGGTGCTGCCAGTAGGTGTTGCGGCCGCCCTCGGGTTCGGGGCGCTCACGCTCGGCCGGGGGCTCCGGCTCGTTGGGGTCGCCCTCGAGCCACTCGCGCACCGAGTATCGGTAGAGCTGCTTGCACCACATCAGCCCCGCGAACGCGCGGCGGGCGATGAAGGTGTCCTCCTCCGAGGCGTTCTCGGGAATGACGACGGCGTAGAACTCGTCGGCTTCGTGCTTGCGGTCGTTGACCACCTCGGGGGCGGAGGCAAACGGCTGCTTCATCCGCAGGGCGGCGCCGTGGCTGACCATGCGCATCCGCAGCACCACTTCCTCGCCGGGCGCCACCGAATCGAGGTGCCACCACACCGCCGACTTCGTTCCGGAACGCTCAGCCAGGTGGGATTCGTCGCCGTGGACGACGGCGTCGTCGAACGCGTCCTTCGGGTGCGCGGGCTGCGGCGAGCCGTGCCCGGGACCGAAGACCCGGTCCGCGTTGGTCTCGTTGTCGGCGAAGAGGAAGCGCGGGGCGCCCTGCGGGCCGTCCTCCGCGAACAGGTGATAGGTGCCGAGCCAATCGTGGGTCGCGGTGAGGCAGGCGTGCCCGCACAGTTCGTCCATCTCGATGGTGGGGCGACGGGTGTCTCGTTCCCAGGACCAAGTGTTGCGGAACCACCACTGCCCCAGCACGTCGATAGGAGCGGCGTCGGAACCGTGGTTCACCACGCGGAATTCGACGATGATGTCGTCGGCGGAATCCTTGGCATGCACGACGGTGATGTCGAAGAAGCGGTCATCGGCGAAGATGCCGGTGTCGGCCAGCTCGTACTCGCGGTCCTCCTTCGGCGCTTGGCTGCCCTTCTCCAGCAGCTCTTGGTACGGGTAGGCGGCCTGCGGGTACCGGTAGAGGTATTCGCCGTAGGAGTGCGTCGGGGTGGCGTCGATGTGCCACCAGTACTCCTTGACGTCCTCGCCATGGTTGCCCTGGACGTTGGTGAGGCCGAAGAAGCGCTCCTTCAGGCGGTCGTCGTTGCCGTTCCAGAAGGCCGGCGCGAGGTTGAGGAAGCCGTAGCGGTCGCAGAGCCCGGCGATGCCGTCCTCACCCCAGCGGTAGGCACGGCGGTGCGAGTGGTCGAAGGGGAAGAAATCCCAAGCGTTGCCGTCGGCCGAGTAGTCCTCTCGAACGGTGCCCCATTGCCGCCCGGCGACGTAGGGGCCCCAGAGCCTCCACGCGGAAAGATCATGGGTGGCTGCTGCGAGGCGTTCGTGTTCAACAGAGGACGTGTCGGGCGTAGCCATGGGCCCATTCTGTCAGGACGAGGCAAGCCGACGGGCGTTTGAAGTGGTGCCCGCACAACAAAGGGCCGGGAGCATCAACTCTCGGCCCTTCTCAGTGGAGTGAGGGTCCTAGGTGCCTACTCGAATCAGAAACTAATGGTGACAGCTCGTCAAGTTCATCTCATGCTAGAGAAGGCGCACGCCGAGCGCGCTCCACGGGCACCTCGGCCTTCACGTAGCCAGAGCACTCCGAAGAAGCCATCGCCCGAAGCTCACGATTGCGCGAACGGGGCGTTGCCATGCGCGACACACATAGACGCTCTCGCCCCTAGCCGCCGCTAACGAACGGCGATGTCTGCCCAACTGGTGCTCTTGAACCACTCAACCAGTCCAGCGGCGTCACGTGGACCAGCCGACGCAAGCTGGCCCAAGAACGACGATGGGGTCCGACTCATGGGTCGACCAGCGTTCGTCGGCACAGATGCGGCCCGGCTCACAATGACGCCGTGACGCGCCCGCGACAGCATGACGGACAACACCCGCGCTTCTTCCGCCTTCTCTTCACGGGTAGTTGCACGGAAGTCGGGCACTACGCCGTCTTCGAGGCCAACGATTGGGCTGTAATTTGCGTCACATGCGGCGGTAGCGCTCAGGACAGGTAGCCGCGCACGGTGGCCATCAGGGCAGCGACGCGATCCTCGGTGGGGATCTCGTCGTTGCCCAACTGTGCGTCCATGCCGGTGATGTAGGCGGCACCGAAGAGAGTGGTGGCGAAGACAGCAGGCCGGATTCCCGACGACGACGTACCCAGCCGTGTCAGCGATTGGCTGATCACGTCCAGGATCTCGCCGCGCATGCGGCGCAGCTGCTCTCCCCAAGGGCTCTCGGCCAGCCACATCTCGCTGTGCCAGAGCTTGGCGAAACTGGCGTACTCGTCGAGAAAATCCAGAGTCGCGCGGATCATCCCCTCGATGGCTGCCATCGGGTCCTCTGCGGAGGCAGGTTCCAGCAGTGCCTCCCGCATGACGGAGTAGCCGTGGTCGATGAGGCCGCGGATCAGCTCGGTCTTGGAGCCGAACTGGTAGTAGACGGTGCCCTTGGCCACCCCGGCCGCTGCAGCGATCTCATCGACAGTGACCTTGTCAGGGCCGATGTCTCCGACCAGGTCCATCGCAGCGTTGAACAGCCGTGCCCGGCTCGCCGTGGTGCGCGGGCTGCTGGCATGGCGGTGGCGTGCGGCGGTACTCATCAGATTGCGATCTCCGGGTCGAGGACCTTCAGCGTCCAGGTCTTGTGCTTGTGGGCGGCCAGAATCGACAGCACCAAACCGAGCGCGGTGTAGCCGACGAGCATCCACGCGTTGGTGGCCACTGATCCTATGTCTGAGCCGTAGATCAACCGGCGCAGCCCCTCCACAACATGCGACATCGGCAGCACGTCGTGGACGATGTGCAGGGGTTGGGGGGTCAGCTGCCAAGGCAAGGTCCCTCCCGCGGCGGTGAGCTGAAGCACGAGCAGGATCAGGATGATGAACTTGCCGGGCGTCCCGAAAAGCTCCACGGTGCCCTGGATGATCGCGGAGAAAGCCATCGTCGCCAACAGCCTGAAGGCCCAGGTCAGCGGCAGGTTGGCCGGGTGCAGGCCGAGCACGAAATGCACCACCAGCAGCAGGATCGTCGCTTGTGCCATCGAGATCAACCAGAAGGGGATCCAGCCACCCAGTGCGATGCGCCAGGATCGTGCATTCGACGCCAGCGCCCGCCGGGCGATTGGGCGCAGCGCTTGGACCAGCATGAACACGCCCACCCACAGCGCCAAGCTGAGGAAGAAGGGCGCCAGTCCCGCACCGTAACTGCCGGCCTGGGTCTGCTGGATCTTCTGGATCCGCACCGGGTCGCCGATCACTTGGGAGACGTTGTCCTTCTTGGCATCGGTGAGGTGTGGGACCTTGTCGGCCCCGTCCCGCAGCGCGGTGGCGAGGTCGCCGGTGCCGTCGTCGAGCTTCTTCGCACCGGCCTCTAGATCCTTGGCGCCGTTGTCGAGGTCCCTGGCCCCCTCCTCGAGCGCGGCGGCGCCAGCATCGATCTTGGACGCCCCAGAAGCGAGCGCGCTGGCCCCATCGCTGAGTTCCTTCGCGCCGGTCGCAAGTCTTGACGACCCTGCCTTGAGCTTGCCGACCCCCGCGACGGAGGTGTCGAGTCCGTCCTCCAGTTGGGCAGCCCCAGCGTTGAGCTTGGTCGCGCCGTCGTGGGCGTCGGTGATGCCCTTGCGGAGCTCAGGCATGGAGTTGGCGAGCTTGCGATTGCCGTCCGCGACCTGTTTCGAACCATCGGCGAGAGCCTGCATCGAAGCGGAAGCTTCGTCGAGCTTCTTGATGACGTCTCGATGGGTCTGGTCGTTCTGATGAGCGTCGTAGTCCTTGACGATCGCGTCGGC
>DYZF01000209.1 GCA_020741375.1 Tessaracoccus flavescens | reverse complement strand
CGTCCTCCGCGTCGCGCTCGACGGGCACCGGAGCTGGGCGCTGTGTGGGGCTTCTCCCCGGCCGTTTGACCGGTGTGCCACGATCGAGGCATGACTCTGTCCGGTCCTCCCCCAGCAGGCACCACGGTTCCCGGGCTCATCACACGGTGGGCCGATCAGCACGGACGCAGCGTCGCCGAGCTGGTGTGGATCAACGAGCTGGGCGGGATCACCGCGCGGCTCGTCGCCGACGACGCGAAGGACCTGTTCGCGAAGTGGAGCCCGGTCGACCTGCTGCCCGAGGCAGAGCGGATGAGCTGGCTGTCGAGCCGCCACCCGTCACCACGGATGTTCGACTACGTCGACGAGGACGACCAGTGGCTGATCGTCAGCGGCGCCCTCCCCGGGTTGTCGGCCGTCGCCGGGCGCTGGACGGCCGAGCCAGACCGGGCGGCCGCGACGATCGGCGAGGGGTACGCGATGCTGCACTCGCTCGACCCGTCGGACTCGATGTTCGGCCCAGTCGACTGGGTCGGCGACGAGACTGATGTCGACCGGCTCGTCATCGCCCACGGCGACGCCTGCGCGCCGAACACGATCATCGGGGACGACGGACGCTTCGTCGGTCACGTCGATCTCGGCAGCCTCGGGGTGGCCGACCGGTGGGCCGACCTCGCGATCGCCTCCTGGTCGATCGACTGGGACTACGGCCCCGGGCACCAGCAGGCCTTCTGGGACGCCTACGGCATCGAACCCGACGAGACCAGGATCGCGCGCTACCGCGACCTCTGGGGGCCGGCGCCGGTGTCGCACCCGGCGTGAGCCGTCAGAGCTGCCTGGTGTAGAAGACCGACAGCGGGTCGTCGGTGTAGCTGCCGAACGGCGCACACCTGACGAACCCCTCGCTCTCGTAGAGCGCGCGGGCGGGGACGAACAGGTCCTCCACTCCCGTCTCGAGCCAGAGGCTGCGGTAGCCGGCCTCGCGGGCCGCGTCGATGAGCCCGCGCAGCATGGCCCGACCGGCGCCCGTCCCCCGCCGTGCCTCGACGGTGCGCATCGACTTCAGTTCGCCCCGCTCGGCGTCAAGGCGCTTGATGGCCCCCATGGCAACCAGCTGCCCGCCGTCCCATGCCGTGTAGAGCGTCGTGCCGGGAACCGCGAGCTCGTCGGCGGCCTGGACGTGGCAGCTCTCCGCTGGCGAGGTGGCACGCATCTCGGCGACGTGCTCGTCGATCAGGGCGAGGGTCTCCGGGGAGGTGAGGTCATCGGGTCGCAGGCTCAGCACCGCCCCATTCTCGCCCGAGCCGGGCCGAGGGACCAGCCAGTGGCCCCGCGGCGGATCCGGTCGGCGCCAGCAGCTATCGTGCTGACAGCCCACTCGCTCGGAGGCCTCCATGCGCTGTCGTCAATGCGGCAACCCGTCATCCTCGCAGTACTGCGCCGCGTGCGCCGTCTGGTTTGCCGAACCCTCGCCGGGGCACGAGGATCCCTACTCCACCCTTTCCGACCTTCGGGAGCCAGCGGAGCCGGGGAGCGGGAGGGGCCGCAAGATCCTGCTTGGTGGGTTGGGATTCATCGGACTGGCCGGCGCAGCGGGCCTTGCTCTGTTGCTCGGTGGAGGACCCGACGATGACGTCGCCGCCCCGGCCGCCACCTCTGCCCCCACACGGCCCGCACCCTCGACGCCCGACCCGACCGGGGCGCCCACCCCGTCCACTGAACCGACCGTCGTGGTGACCGTCACACGGACGGCGCAGCCAACCGTGACACCGACCGCTGCGGCCTCGAGCCCCGAAGCAGCCGCCGCTTCGCCGCAGCTGACTCCACAGCAGCAGGCAACAGAGGCCGGTCCGGCACCGGAGCAGCGGTTCGACCGCTACTACCCCCTGTACCGCGGAGACTACGGCTACGTCGTCTCGGCCCTGCAGGGACTCCTCGATGCAGGCGGGGTCCGAACCTACCTGGACGGCGACTTCGGGTCGGCCACGGAGCGTTCTGTTCGTCAGTGGCAGGCACAGCAGGGGCTGAGCGTCACCGGCGTGGTCGACGACACGACGTGGGAGACGCTGACGCCGCAACTCGAGTTGGGCTCTTCCGGTGCGGCAGTGACCGTGCTGCAGACCTTGCTGGCGGAGCGTGGCTACGACATCGTCGTGGACGGAGAGTTCGCCGAGCAGACGGACGCGGTAGTGCGCCAGTTCCAGGCCGAGCGCGGTCTGACCGTGGACGGCGTGGTCGCCCAGGAGTCGTGGCCGGCGCTGCTCGCCTGAACACGAGAGACGGCGGGCGCCTGGTCAAAGAGACCGGACGCCCGCCGTCATCGTCGAGGATCAGACGAGGCCGAAGGCCTGGATGGCCTTCGCCACCTTCTCGAAGCCAGCGATGTTCGCGCCGACGACGTAGTCGCCGGGGGCGTCGTAGCTGTCCGCGGTGGCGGCGCACTGCTCATGGATGTTCTGCATGATCTCGGTCAGGCGGTCCTCGGTGTGCTCGAAGCTCCACGAGTCGCGGCTGGCGTTCTGCTGCATCTCCAGCGCAGAGGTGGCGACGCCACCCGCGTTGGCCGCCTTGCCCGGACCGTAGAGCACTCCCGCCTCCTGGAAGACGTGGATGCCTTCCGGGGTGGTGGGCATGTTTGCACCCTCCGCGACGGCCTTCACACCGTTCTTGACCAGCGTCGCGGCCTGCTCGCCGTTGAGCTCGTTCTGCGTGGCGCAGGGCAGCGCGACGTCGACGGGAACGTCCCAGATCGAGCCGGAGGTGCCGAGCTTGGCCGACGAGCGGCGGTCGACGTAGTCGGAGACTCGTCCGCGCTCGACCTCCTTGATCTGCTTGAGCAGGTCGAGGTCGATGCCCTTGTCGTCGACGACGTAGCCCGAGGAGTCGGAGAAGCCGACGACGGTGGCGCCGAGCTGGGCCGCCTTCTCCGCAGCGTAGATCGCGACGTTGCCGGAGCCGGAGACCATGACCCGCTTACCGTCGAAGCTCTCGCCGCGCGTCTTGAGCATCTCGTTGGCGAACACGACGGTGCCGTAGCCGGTGGCCTCGGTGCGAACGAGCGAGCCGCCCCAGCCGATGCCCTTTCCGGTCAGCACGCCGGACTCGTAGCGGTTGGTGATCCGCTTGTACTGGCCGAACATGTAGCCGATCTCGCGGCCGCCGACGCCGATGTCGCCCGCGGGCACGTCGGTGTACTCGCCGAGATGGCGGTACAGCTCCGTCATGAACGACTGGCAGAAGCGCATGACCTCGGCGTCGGACTTGCCGCGCGGGTCGAAGTCCGAGCCGCCCTTGCCGCCGCCGATGGGCAGGCCGGTCAGCGAGTTCTTGAAGATCTGCTCGAAGCCGAGGAACTTGATCACGCCGAGGTAGACGCTGGGGTGGAAGCGCAGGCCGCCCTTGTAGGGGCCGAGCGCGGAGTTGAACTCGACGCGGAAGCCGCGGTTGACCTGCACCTCGCCCTTGTCGTCCTGCCACGGGACGCGGAAGATGATCTGCCGCTCGGGCTCACAGATGCGCTCCAGCATCTTGGATTCGAGGTACTCGGGGTGCCGCTGCACGACGGGCCCTAGCGATTCGAACACCTCGCGCACGGCTTGGTGGAATTCTGCTTCCCCAGGATTGCGAGCGATGACGGTGTCGTAGATGCTCTGCAGTCGTTGGTCCATTGGGGCTCCTCAGTAAGTCGGGATATCGGCCGCCCCGATCCTACAATCACGGCTTCCGGCCGAACGAACCGACCACTATTCGTCCGCGACGGCGATCACGACCGCCTGTGGCCCCCTCAGCCGGCCGTCGCAGCCAGCTGACCGCAGGCGCCGTCGATCTCCGACCCGCGGGTGTCGCGCAGCGTCACCGGGACGCCGCGGCGCTCCAGCGTCTGGATGAAGGCGCGCTCGTCCTCCTTGCGCGACGCCGTCCACTTGGAGCCGGGCGTCGGGTTCAGCGGGATGAGGTTGACGTGCACCCAGCCCCAGTCGCCGCGTCGCTTGAGAACGTCGGCCAACAGGTTGGCGCGGGAGACCTGATCGTTGATGTCGCGCATCATGGCGTACTCGATCGAGACGCGACGCTTCGTCGTCTTGGCGTACTCCCACGCTGCGTCGACCACCTCTGACACCTTCCATCGTTGGTTGATCGGCACGATCTCGTCGCGCAGCTCATCGTCCGGCGCGTGCAGTGAGACGGCCAGAGTGAGCGGCAGCCCCTCCCCCGTCAGCTTCTGGATCTGCGGCACCAAACCGACGGTGGAGACCGTGATGCCCCGGGCGCTCATGCCGAACCCGTCGGGCACGGGTGCCAGAAGCGTCCGGATGGCACCGAGCACCGCGTTGTAGTTCGCGAGCGGCTCGCCCATGCCCATGAACACGATGTTGTTGAGGCGGCCCGACGCGCCGGGCACCACACCGGAGGCCAGCATCTGGTCTGCCGCCAACGCCTGGATCGTGATCTCTGCCTGGCTGAGGTTGCGCTTCAGACCACCTTGGCCCGTGGCGCAGAAGGGGCAGGCCATGCCGCAGCCGGCCTGCGAGGAGATGCACAGCGTCGAGCGGCTCGGGTAGCGCATGAGAACGGATTCGAGGAGCGAACCGTCGTGCAGCCGCCACAGGGTCTTGATCGTGGCGCCCTTGTCGGCCGTGCGCTGCGTCACGTGCTCGAGCAGCCGGGGGAAGAGTTGTTCGCCGAGTTCCTCGCGGATGGAGGCGGGGATGTCGGTGAACTTCGTCACGTCGTCCTCGAGCCGGTCGAAGACGTGGCGGTTGATCTGATCGGCGCGGAACTTCGGCAGGCCGAGCGCCTTGGTGGCCTCAACCCGCTCCTCGGGGGTGAGGTCGAACCAGTGCTTCGGGGGCTTGCCGCGGCGCGGGGCCTCGAAGACTAGGGGCAGCTGGGTTCCGGTCATGGATGCAAGGCTAGCCGCCGAGCGCTAGGTGCAGCACCAACCAGCCGACGGGCACCGCAACCAGCATGGAATCGAGGCGGTCCATGATGCCACCGTGGCCGGGGAGGAAATTCGACATGTCCTTGATACCCGCGTCGCGTTTGATGAGCGATTCGACGAGGTCGCCGAGAGTGCCGGCCAGCGAGATGAGTCCGCCGAGCGGCAGGCCCACCCACCACGGCGCGCCGAGCAGGAACACGGCGCAGAGCACGCCGATGCCCATGGTGACGAGGACGCCGCCGGCGAACCCCTCCCATGTCTTGCTCGGGCTGATCGACGGCGCCATCTTGTGGCGGCCGAACAGCACGCCGGTGGCGTAGGCGCCCGTGTCGGAGGCGGCTACGCAGAGGATGACGGTGAGAATCCGCAGGGCGCCGTCGGAGGCACCCATGAGCAGGGGCACGAAGACGCCCTGCAACGGGATGTAGGCGATGATCAACGCGCTCGCCGCCACATCCTTGATGAAGCCCTGCGCTCCCCCGAAAAGGCGGTTGGTCAGCGCGGCGATCACCATGGCGCTGAGGCAGATGACGACGAACGTCGTCGGCTCGATCCGCAGATCGACGATGCTGACCAGATAGCCGCCCAGCACGCTGATGACGATGCCGATCACGATCGGGTAGATCGCGGAGTGCATGCCCTTCAGGAGCAGTGCGCGATGGATCTCGACGGCGCCCAGCGCCAGGCCGGCCGCGACCAGCGAGATGAACAGCCACGGGGCCCAGATGAGGCCCACCGCGATCACGGCGACCAAACCCAGACCGACCCCGATGGCGGCCGGGAGATCCCGGCCGGCCTTCGAGGTCTTCGCCGGTGCGGCTGTCGGCTCGGTCATCAGACCTCGAGGAGCTCGGCTTCCTTGTTCTTGAGCACCTCGTCGACGGACTCCACGAACTTCTTCGTGGTGCCGTCGAGGGCCTTCTCCGCGCGGCTCAGATCGTCCTCGGAGATCTCGCCGTCCTTCTCGAGCTTCTTCAGCGAATCGATGGCGTGGCGGCGGATGTTGCGCACGGCGATGCGGGCGTCCTCAGCCTTGTGCTTGGCCATCTTGATGTATTCCTTGCGGCGCTCCTCGGTGAGCTGCGGCATCACGACGCGCACGGCGTTGCCGTCGTTGCTGGGGTTCACGCCCAGGTCTGCATCGCGGATGGCCTTCTCGATGGCGCCGATGGCGCTGCGGTCGAAGGGCGTGATCAGCATCGAGCGCGGATCCGGCGAGGTGAAGCTGGCGAGCTGCTGCAGCGGCGTGGGGGCGCCGTAGTAGTCGGCGGCGATCTTGTTGAACATCGCGGGGTGTGCGCGGCCGGTGCGGATCGTCGCCATGTCCTCGCGGACGTGGTCGATTGCCTGCTGCATCTTGGTGGCAGCTTCCTTCTGGATGTCGGCGATCATCATGCTCCTAAATGTTGACTGTCTTGGGGGTTTAGCGCGAGACCACGGTGCCGATCGGCTCGCCTGCAACGGCGCGCGCGATGTTTCCGGGCTCAGACAGGTTGAAAAAGACCATCTTCAGGCCGTTGTCACGGGCCAGCGAGATGGCGGTTGCGTCGGCAACCTTGAGGTCCTCGGTAAGGAACTGGTCGTAGGTGAGGTGATCGAACTTCTTGGCGTTCGGGTTGGACTTCGGGTCTGAATCGTAGACACCGTCGACGCCCTGCTTGCCCATGAGCAGCACCTCGGCGCCGATCTCCAGGGCCCGCTGGGCGGCCACCGTGTCGGTGGAGAAGTACGGCATGCCGGATCCGGCGCCGAAGACGACGAGGCGCCCCTTCTCCATGTGCCGTTCGGCGCGGCGGGGGATGTACGGCTCAGCCACCTGCGACATGCTGATCGCCGACTGGACGCGGGCGGGAACTCCGGCCTTCTCAGCGAAATCTGCCAGCGCGATGGCGTTCATGACGGTGCCGAGCATGCCCATATAGTCTGCGCGGTCGCGGGCCATGCCGCCGCGGCTGAGTTCGGCACCACGGAAGTAGTTGCCACCGCCGACGACGACGGCCACCTGGGTGCCGGCGTTGACCACCTCAGCGATCTGAGCCGCAATATCGGAGACCACCTGAGGGTCGACTCCCAATTTGCCGCCACCGAAAACTTCACCCGATAGCTT
>DYZF01000208.1 GCA_020741375.1 Tessaracoccus flavescens | reverse complement strand
GAGCGGCCCTTCGCCATGCTCGCCCCGGCCACGGTCCACGGACCAGCACACGAGATTTCGATACGCCCGGTGACTGCGTCGCGCGGGCTACTCAAGCAACGGTGGCAGCGGACTATTCAATCAGCGGACGGGGAGCGCCTTGGGTTTGCAAGCAGTCCTGTACTCGACGCGGCAAGGCCCGAGGGTCATGATGGAGGGGTGACCACCGACGCTCCGCATCCCACCACGCCCGAAACCCGAGACTGGACCATCGTCCTCACGGAGGGCTGCGAGCAGTGTGGATACGTGCCGAGCAGCCCGCACGATTCATCGTCGCGGTTGGCTGCCGCCGCCGCTGAATGGCCGACGGTGCTGGCCAGCCCCGACGTGGCGAAGCGGCCGGCTCCGCACACCTGGTCGCCGCTGGAGTACGCCGCCCACGCGCGCGACATGGTGCAGCTGCTGGGCACCCGTGTGGCCGACATGCTCACCACCGACGATCCACAGTTCGAGGATTGGGACGGCGACGCCAAGGCCATCGAGCTTGAGTACTGGAAGGCCGAGCCCGCCCAGATCGCCTCAGACATCGAACTTGCTACGCGCCACACCCGCGCCGTGCTCGCGCGAATCGGCGTCGACGACTGGGATCGCCCCGGCCACCGCAGCGACGGCGTGGCCTTCACCGTCGCCACGATGTGCCAGTACCTCGTCCACGACGTCGAACACCACTTGATGGACGCGCGATTGGGGGCCGGGATCTAGAGTCGGTGGCATGAGGTTCACCACGACGATCGAGCCCTACGGCCCTGCCGCCGCCATCTTCCTGACCGACGAGCAGGCAGCAGAGCTGTCGCCGTCGAAGACCCCGCCCGTGATCGTGACGATCGACGGCAAGTCCGCCCGGCTGCGCGTGACACGGATGGGTGGACCCGCCTGCGTCGGCCTCAGCAAGGCGTCCCGTGCGGCTCTCGGGGTGGAACTGTGGGACGTCGTCGACGTGGAGATCGCTCTCGATGAAGCGGAGCGGACGGTGGAGCTGCCACCCGAGTTGGAGCAGGCTTTCGACGAGTACGCCGACGCCAAGGACGCGTTCGAGGCCCTGAGCTACACCCGCCGCAAGGAGATCGCCCGGGGGATTTCGGAGGCCAAGCAAGAAGCGACGAAGCAGCGCCGGCTGGAGAAGGTGCTGGGGGAGCTGCGCGGGGAATGATCTGAGGCCGGTGGAGGTTGCACGTTACGCTGTGTAGCCGAACAGAAGGAGGCCCACGATGGACCCGTCGCTCATCGTCTCGGACGACCAGATCTGGGACGCGATCAAGCGTGAATGCGAGCAAGCCGCCGCGAGCGAGCCGCTGCTGGCCGGCTTCCTCTACACCGTCGTGTTGAGCCAGCCAGACCTCGAGGAGTCGCTGAGCTACCTTCTGGCGGCCAAGCTCGACAACTCCACCCTGCCCGCCCTCAGCCTCCGCGACATCATCTACGACGTGCTGAGCGAGGACGAGTGCATCCAGCGCTCCATCCGGGCGGACCTCCAGGCCGTGGTCTCCCGCGATCCGGCGTGCCCGGGCTACGCGAACCCGCTGCTGTACTTCAAGGGCTTCCAGTCGATTCAGGCCTACCGCGTGGCGCACTACTACTGGACCAACGACCGCAAGCCGCTGGCGCTGTACCTGCAGAGCAGGATCTCCGAGGCCTTCGCCGTCGATATCCACCCCGGCGCCCGGATCGGCAAGGGCATCATGTTCGACCACGCCACCAGCGTCGTGATCGGTGAGACGGCCGTCGTCGAGGACGATTTCTCCATGTTGCACGAGGTCACCCTCGGCGGCTCCGGCAAGGAGGGCGGCGATCGCCACCCGAAGATCGGCCGCGGCGTGATGATCGGCGCGGGAGCCAAGGTGCTCGGCAACATCAAGGTGGGCGAGTGCGCCAAGATCGGCGCCGGTTCGGTCGTGCTGCGCGACGTCCCGCCCCACACCACGGTGGCCGGCGTTCCCGCCAAAATCGTCAACCTGCCGCCCACGGAACTGCCGGCACTCGAGATGGACCAGTTGCTCGGCGACGCCCAATGGGCTGCCGCCGTGAGCCCTGCCTGACCGGTTTCGCCAAGGCTTCTCGACGGGCTGCCCTCAGCATTAGCGTGGGCCCCATGCGCACCCCCGGAAGCCCGCTGGCCACCTCCGCCTCGGCGTTGGTGGCAGAAGCCAATGCCGTCGTCCCGCCCATTTCGATCGAGGAAGCGGCGGCGCTACTCGACGACGAGTCCGTGCTCTTCGTCGACATCAGGGAGCCGAAGGAGCTCGAGCGGGAGGGGATGATCCCCGGCGCGTTCAAGGCCCCACGCGGCATGCTCGAGTTCTGGGTGGACCCGGCCAGTCCCTACTACCGGGCGGATCTGGATTCGGGGCGCCGCCTCGTCCTCTACTGCGGCTCGGCCTGGCGCTCCGCGCTGGCGGCGGAGGTGCTGCACCGGATGGGGTACGCGGACGTCACCCACATCGACGGCGGGTTCAGTGGTTGGAAGAAGGCTGGGCATCCCACGGTGATGCCCTGACCGGCCCGATCAGCTGGACCAGCGCGCCCCTGCGTCGGTGAGTTCGTCCGCGACCGCGTCGGTGTTGACCGGATGCACTGCGGCGACGAGATCGCTCAGCACCGTCGTCTCGAAGCCTTCTTTGACGGCATCCAGAGCAGTGGCGCGCACGCAGTAATCGGTGGCGATGCCGCACACGTCCACCTTCACGACGCCGTGCTGGCCCAGCCATTCGGCTAGGCCGAGGCCGTCGTCGTCGCCTCCGATGGTGCCCTCGAAGCCCGAGTAGGCGGCCTTGAACGAGCCCTTGTCGAAGACGGCATCGAACTCGACTCCACGCAACGCTGGGTGGAATTCCTGTCCTTCCGTGCCGACGACGCAGTGCGGCGGCCAGCTGTCGACGAAGTCTGGGGTGTCCGAGAAGTGCGCGCCGGGATCGATGTGGTGATCTCGGGTGGCGACGATGTGGCTGTAGCCGTGGTCGCCTGCGACGAGCTGGGCGACGGCGTCGGCGACGCGATTGCCGCCCTCGACACCGAGGGCGCCGCCCTCACAGAAGTCGACCTGGACATCGACGACGATCAACGCTGTTGTCACGAGTTCTCCTTCGGTGGATCCCCTGAAGCCTAGTGGCCGACGTGGGCGGCTAGGTTGGGGTTGTGGAATTGGGGAGACGAGGGTTCCTTGCGGCGTCAGCGCTCACGGTGAGTGCGTGCGCGCCCGCACCGCCCACGCTTCCCGAGCCCGGAGCCACCACCGAGCCGGTCACTTCGCCCGGCACGCCGGCGCCAAGCACTCCGCCGCCAGACCCCACCTCGCAGCCTCCCAGCAGTCCCACCTCGACAGCGCCCACCTTGCCAAGCCGCGACGAGATCGTCGAGCGGTACGCGGGAGCGGCTCCGACCCAGTGGGGCCTCGAGGTGGACGGCGTGGTGTTGCGCTCGTCGAGCGACGCTGTGGCGCTCACGCTGGATGCGTGCGGTGGGCCGAACGGATCGGGCATCGATCAGGAGTTGATCGACTTCCTGCTCGCCGAACAGATTCCGGCGACGCTGTTCCTCAACGGACGTTGGATCGAAGCGAACCCTAATGCCACCCGCCGCTTGGTGGAACAGGAGCTCTTCTGCATCGGCAATCACGGCACCCGGCACGTGCCGTTGTCAGTGACGGGGCAGGTTGCCTACGGCATCCCCGGCACCGACACCGTCGCCGAGGTCTATGACGAGATCATGGGCAACCAAGAGACCCTCACGGAGCTGCTCGGCGCCGCCCCAACCTTCTTCCGGCCGGGAACGGCCTTCTTCGACGAGGTGGCCGCGCAGATCGTCCGCGACCTCGGCCTCATCCCGGTCAACTTCGACATCAACGCCGACGCCGGTGCCACGTTCAGCGCCGCCCAAATGCAGCGCGCCACGTCGCAGGCGACTGCCGGATCCATCATCATTGGGCACTTCAATCGCCCTGAC
>DYZF01000207.1 GCA_020741375.1 Tessaracoccus flavescens | reverse complement strand
CTCCAGCGAGGCCGACGCCGAATCGACCAGCTCGGCGCCCGGCTTGGCGTCGGCGACGATGCCGGGATGCACCAGCGACGACGCCCAGATCACGATGTCGGCGGCCGCGATCGCTCGCGCCCCCCGCACGGTGATGAGGTCCGCGGCGCCCGGCCCCGCACCGACGAAGATGACCTTGCCGCTCACAGTCGGCCTCCCGTCTCGCGCCGCTCGGGCGCGCTCAGCACGGTAGAAAAATAGGGGGCACGCTCGCCGTCGGACAGATCGTTCAGGGTGAGCAGCCGCTG
Source organism: Tessaracoccus flavescens (assembly GCA_020741375.1). Taxonomy (GTDB): domain Bacteria; phylum Actinomycetota; class Actinomycetes; order Propionibacteriales; family Propionibacteriaceae; genus Arachnia; species Arachnia flavescens_A. The sequence goes on along the minus strand of DYZF01000207.1, from coordinate 12,442 downwards.
CTCCGGCAGGGTCAGATCGACGCCAAGGATCGCGTCGCGCCCGCCCTCGCGGAGCACCTCGACCACCTTGGGGAGCTGACGTCCACCCTTGTACGCCACGACAGAATCCGCCACCTTGAGCACCTCGCGCAGACGGTCGAGCCCAGCAGTCACCGGAACCAAAGCCAGCACCTCTTGCCCTTCGACGAGCGGGGTGCGGGACTGCGCAGCGATCGCCTGCATCGCCGTGATTCCCGGGATGACCTCAACCTCAACATCGGGCAACTGTTCGACGACATGACCAGCGAGGTAGGAGAACGTCGAGAAGACGCTCGGGTCGCCGACCGTTGCGAAGACGACGGAGGCCGCACCGTCGGCGAAGGCCTCGAGCACTGCGTTGGCTGAGGTCAGCCAGGCTTCCTTGCGGCGCTCGGTGACACCACCCCGGTCCGCCATTGAGAACGGGATTCGTGCGACGCGCGCTCCGGGCGCAGCCTCTGCCACGATGCGTTCAGCGCGACCGGGGCCGTCTCCGCTCGCCTCCGTCGCAGGGACCAGCACGAGGGTCGCGGCTTCGAGCACGCGCACGGCCTTAACAGTGATGAGCGTCGGATCGCCGGGGCCTACACCCACACCAATCAAACGCCGGGATGTGGGGTCGCTCATTCGCGTGCCTCCTGAGGGTCTCTCGCCCGGACGGGTTGGCCGCGCAGGCACGAGTTCCTGACTTCCCACGAGGGGTCACAGTGGCGGGACCGTCCCGGTTTCTCACCGGGTTCCTCATTCGCCTGCGCGCACGGCAAGTCTTGCAGAGTCGGCGGCCCGGGCGGCCGCGGGGTCCGTCAACGGGCGAGTGCGAGCAGGGCGTCGACGTCGGCATGATTGGCCAACGCGTCGGCGACGACGTCGAGCATGGTCTCGCGGCGTTCCCCGAAGCCCGGCGCGGCGGTCGGCTGCCAGTCGGCCCCCGCCGTCGCTGCCACCTCGGTGAGCCAGGCGCGACGAAACTCATCAGATTCAAGGGCGCCGTGCCACATGGTGCCGTAGACGGCCCCTGAGCGGAGGCCGTCGAGGAATGGTTCCTGACCGTCGTCGACGGTGACGCGCCCGTGGTGGATGACGTAGCCCTCGGCGGGTACGCCCCGCCACTGGCCGGTGGGGCGGCCGAGCGTCTTGTCGGGGTGGAAACGCGTGTCGCCGGGCAGCAGGCCGAGGCCGTCCACGGCGCCGTCGTGGCCGGCCTCAACGGGGTCGGTGATGGTGCGGGTGAGCATCTGGAAGCCGCCGCAGATGCCGAGCACTGGCCGGCCCGCGGCGGCGCGGGCGGCGACGGCGTCGGCGATGCCGGTCTCACGCAGCCAGGCGAGGTCGGTGAGGGTGGAGCGGGAACCGGGGAGGACGGCGAGGTCTGCCGCGGCGACGGTGGCGGGGTCGGTGGTGACGGTGACGTGCACGCCGGGCTCGTGGGCTAGGGCGTCGACGTCGGTGGCGTTCGAGATGCGCGGCAGCCTGACGACCGCGACGTGCAGCCCGGCGGTGCGGGCCGAGTTGGCGGCCTCGCCGCGCCAGCGGCCGACTTCGAGGGCGTCCTCACCGTCGACCCACATGCCCGGCAGCCACGGGATGACGCCGAACGATGCCAGCCCGGTGCGGCGGGTGATCTCGGCCAGGCCGGGGTTGAGGATCGCCTGGTCGCCGCGGAACTTGTTGATGAGGTAGCCGGCGAGCAGGGCGCGGTCGGCGTCGTCGAGCAGCGCCCACGTGCCATAGAGGGAGGCGAGCACGCCGCCGCGGTCGATGTCGCCGATGACGACGACGGGCAGGCCGAAGGCCCTTGCCAGGCCCATGTTGGTGTAGTCGCCATCGCGCAGGTTGATCTCGGCGGGCGAGCCGGCTCCTTCGGCGATGACGAGGTCGTAGTCGGCGGCGAGTTCGCGGTAGGCGGCGTTGGCCGCGTCGGCGAGGTGGCGGCGGCCGGTGGCATACTCGCCGGCCTCGAGGGTGCCGTGGGGTTGGCCGCGCAAGACGATGAAGCTGCGCCGATCGGAACCGGGTTTCAGCAGCACGGGGTTCAGGATCGAGCTGGGCGTGATGCCCGCGGCGATGGCTTGCAGATACTGCGCGCGGCCGATCTCAGAGCCGTCGGCGCACACCATCGAGTTGTTGCTCATGTTTTGGGCCTTGAAGGGCGCCACCTTGATGCCACGCCGGCGAGCCACCCGGCACAGGCCGGCCACCAGCAGCGACTTGCCAGCATCCGACGACGTTCCAGCCATGAGCAGTCCGGTCATCGTTTCCTCCAGTGAAGGGCGGCAACGATTCCGGCGGCAGTCGCGGTGACGAGGGTGACGAGGCGGGCAGCCTTGCGGACTTCCGCGGCGCCGGGGCGGGGGCCGTCGCCGAGCAGGCCGCGTTCCTCCACCCGTGAGGCGTAGACGTTGGTGCCGCCGAGCTGCACGCCGAGCGCCCCGGCCCAGGCGGCTTCGCACCAGCCGCCGTTGGGTGAGGGGTGCTTGCGCGCGTCGCGGCGCAGGATGCGCCAGGTGGTCGCCGTCGATCCCCCGACGGCGGGGGCGAGCGCGGCCGCTAGGGCGCCGGTTGCACGAGCGGGCAGGTAGTCGAGGGCGTCGTCGAGCCGGGCAGACGCGGTGCCAAAGTGCCGGTAACGGGGGTTGAGGTGACCCACCATGGCGTCGAGGGTGTTGACGGCACGGTGGGCGAGCATGCCGGGGATGCCCGCGGCCGCGCCCCAGAAGAGGGAGGCGACGGCGGCGTCGGCAGTGTTCTCGGCCATGGACTCGACGGCGGCGCGTGCGAGCTCTGGCTCGTCAAGCTGCTCCGGGTCGCGGCCGCACAGGTGCGTGATTCGCTCGCGGGCCGCGGCGAGATCGTCGGCGTCGAGGTGGTCGGCCATCGCCTCGCCTTCTTGGCTGAGGCTTCGGGCGCCGAGGACAGCCCAGGTGGCGACGGCGGTCGCGGCGATGTGCAACACCGCGTGGCGGCGGGTGGCCCGCTCTGCGACCACTCCGAGGGCGATGACCGGGGCGACAGCAGCCGCCGTGAAGGCTGCCCCTCGGGCGGTGTCGTCGGCATAGGTGCGGCGCTCGACGGCGCTCGCCCACGTGCCGAACCAGGCGACGGGATGGTGCTGTGTCGGGTCTCCCAGGACGGCGTCGGCGGCCACCCCGAGGGCGATGCCCAGCGCTCTCGTTCTCACCGACGTGACGCTAGCAGGGCGCCGAGTGGGTGTCCGCGGCGGGCAGCGCAGCGGTCACGACCTCGCCGTTGCCGAACTCGATCCACTCCACGTCGCGGTGTCCGCGACCAGCGAGCACCGCCAGCAGGATGCGCAGCGTGTCTCCGTGAGAGACGACGATGATCTCCTCGTCGGGTAGTAGTGCAAGCTCCGCGATGAATCCGCGAAGGCGGGCGTGGACGTCGGCGACGGATTCCCCTCCACCCCAGCGCACTTCGCTGATGTCGAACCCGTCGGGCACAGGCTCGGGCGTGAGTTCGTCGTAGCGGCGGCCCTCCAGTTCGCCGACAGACTGCTCCCGCAGCACAGGGCTCGTGCGCAGCGGGAGCGCGAGGGCGTCGGCGATGATGCTGGCCGTTTCGACGGCGCGCAGTTGATCCGAGGAGAGCACCAGCGTCGCGGCGGTGGCGCTGAGCCGCGCGGCGGCGTCGGCGGCCTGCTGCCGGCCGAGGTCCGTCAGCGGAATGTCCATGGTCTGCCCTTGGAGCCTGCGCTCCAGATTCCACACCGATTGGCCATGTCGGACGAGGTGCAGGATCACGGTTGGGTCACCGTCGCGATCTCCCCGAAGCCAGCTCAGAGGCCGAGGTCGGCAAGATCCAGCGCGTAGCGGTACTCGAGCCCCGCCTCGGCCACCTTCTCCGCGGCGCCGGTGCCGCGATCGACGACGACCGCCACGGCCACCACCTCTCCCCCGGCTTCGCGCACCGCTTCGACGGCGGTCAGCGCGGAGCCGCCGGTGGTTGAGGTGTCTTCCACCACCAGAACGCGCCGACCCTTCACGTCGGTGCCCTCGATCCGACGCTGCAGGCCGTGAGCCTTGGCTTCCTTCCGCACCACGAACGCGTCCAAGCGGCCACCGTCGGCCGCGCGGGCGTGCAGCATCGCCGTCGCGACCGGGTCGGCGCCGAGAGTCAGGCCTCCGACGGCGTCGAAATCGAGGTCGGCAACCAACTCGTTCATGACGCGACCCACAACCGGAGAGGCTGCGCCGTCGAGGGTGACCCGACGCATGTCGACGTAGTAATCAGCCTCCTTGCCGGAGGCGAGCGTCACCTTGCCGTGGACGACGGCGAGGTTGTTGACGTGGGTAATGAGATCGTCGCGGTCGGTCATTTCGTCTCCGTGTTCGTGAGGGTGCCGAAACCGACGGCGCGGTCCGCCGTCGGGAAGATGTCTTCGCAAGTGATCAGCGTGATGATGGCCTTGGTGGGGACTTCGTCGGTGTGGCCGGGAACCGGGTCGAGCACCCAGGATTCGTTGGCGTCGACGGTGAGGCTCGCGGGTGAGGCGATCATCTCGTAGGTGAAGGTGGCGTCGTCGGTGTCGACGATGACTTGATCGCCCACCTTGAGGTCTAGGAGGCGGCGGAAGGGCTCGCCGTTGAAGACGCAGTGGGCGGTGACGGCCATGTTGCCCAGTTCGCCGGGCACGGCGCTGCCGGGATACCAGCCGACCCCGCGGTTGAGCTCGTCCAGCCCTACCCCCGCGAAAACCGGCCATTCGCCGTCGAGGGAAGGGATGCGCAGCACCCACGCGGGCTCCCCGTTGTCGGGACGGTCGACGGCGGGAGCCTCGTCGTCCTCGAACGACTGCGGCGGCGTGTTCGCCCACTCCTGCTGGATCTGCGCGAGAGCCTCGGCCGAGGCCGTTCGGGCGGTCATGTTGGTGCCGATCAGCATCCAGCCGAGCCAGCCCGCTGCGGCGAGAACGAGCGTGAGGACGACGATGCCGAGCACCGCCAGCGGGGAGATGCCCCGCTTCTCGACCATCGCTCGCTTTGCCTGCACGGCCCCCATTGTTCCCTACCGGCGGCATCGCAGGTCGCGGGAGGGCCTGGCAGGGCTGGGGTTTGAGCAGTTTCTGCAACTCGATCGCCGAATCTGCCACTCCGTGGCGATTCTGGCCGTTGAGGTGCAGGAACTGCTCAAACCCCGACGGCGGCTAGGGGTCTCGGTGGTCACGCGCTACGGCGCACAACCAACTCCGTGTTCAGAATCTCCGACCGAACCCGCCCCCGAGGATTCCCGTCGAGCAACAGTGACACCATCCGCGCACTGATCTCGCCCCACGGCTGGCGCATAGTGGTAATCGGCGGGTCATGGTCAGCCGCAAGCCCGGAATCGTCGAACCCGGCGACAGCCACATCCTCGGGGACGCGCAAGCCAGCCCTAGTCAGCGCGCTGATAGCACCGGCAGCCATGGAATCGGAGGCCGCAAAGATGGCATCGAACTGCTCGCCGCTTCTCAGGAGTTCGGACGCCGCAGCGGATCCGGATGCGATCGAGAAGTCCCCATAAGCCACGAGGCGGGGGTCGAAACGCTCGCCCATCGCCTCGCGGAACCCCTCGAGGCGGAATCGCCCGCCCGGAGTGTCCTGCGGCCCCGCGATCATCGCGACGCGCTCGCGCCCGCTACCGAGCAGGTAGTTAGTCATCGTGATCGCCGAGTCGGTCTCGTTGATCGAGACCCAAGAGATGTCATCTTCATGTCCGAGCGGCAGCCCTGCGGACACAGTGGGGATGCCCGATTCGATGAGCATGCCGAACATCGGGTCATCCTCGTGCGAGGAGATCAGCAACACTCCGTCGACGTGGCCGGAGCGGACATAGTTGGCGACCGTCGCCCTCTCGTCCGGCGTTCCGGCGACCAGCAGCACGAGGGTCATCGTCCTCGCAGTCAGCGCCTTGGACGCGCCTTGCAGAAGCATGGAGAACGTGGGGTCGGCGAAGAGCACGTCGTGCCGCTCCGAGAGGAGGAAGGCAACCGAGTTCGCCCGGCCGGTCACAAGGCTTCGAGCAGTTTGGTTAGTCGCATAGCCAGTGTCGCGGACCGCCCTCTCCACAGCCGCGGCCGCGTCCGGCGACACCCAGTGGCCTCCGTTGAGGTATCTGGAAACAGTCGCGTTAGAAACGCCGGCAGCGCTTGCGACGTCCTTGATGGTAGGGCGTCTCCGCGCAGCGCTTCTGTGCTCCATGGGCGACATTCTAGGCCGACCCTGACCACCCAGGAGCAAAAACTGGAAACGATTACAGTTTGATAACGATCACGTCGCGATAGCGCCATCCGAGGCATCGTGCCGCATACTGGAAACGTTTCCAGCATCAACGACTCGACGACGAGGACCTCAATGGACTCCATCATCTGGCCCACCGCGGGCATCTCTTTCGGGGGCGACTACAACCCCGAGCAGTGGACACCCGACGTGTGGGCTGAGGACGTCACGCTCATGAGGGAAGCGGGGGTCAACCTCGTCAGCATCGGCATGTTCGCGTGGGGGCTCATTGAGGTCGACGAGGGAGAGTTTGACTTCGGTTGGCTCGATCAGGTCATCGACCTGCTCCACACCAACGGGATCGCCGTCGATCTCGGCACGCCGACTGCGTCCCCACCTGCGTGGTTCTTCGCCAAATACCCCGAGGCTAGGGTCATCAACCGCGAGGGCGTGCCCATGGGTTTCGGCTCCCGCGGCATGGCTTCGCACTCCTCTCCTGCCTACCGTGAGGCGATCGCCCGCATCGCAGGGTCGCTAGCTGCTCGCTACGCCGACCACCCAGCCGTCATGATGTGGCACATCCACAACGAGTTCGGCGTACCGGCTGGCGAGGACTATTCCCCCGCGTCGGCACGGGCCTTCCGCACCTGGTTGCAGGTCCGCTACTCGACCCTCGACGCCCTCAACCGGGCGTGGGGTACCGCCGTCTGGAGCCAGACCTACCGCAGCTGGGACCACATCAATCCGCCGGCGCTCGCCCCATCGGTGGTCAACCCGAGCCAGCGCCTCGATTTCGCACGCTTCACCGACGAGCGACTCCGCGAATGCTTCTCAATCGAGAAGGACGCCATCCGCACCCACTCAGACAAGCCGATCACGACCAACTTCATGACCAACCAAAGCTGGAATGCCGACCTCTGGAAGTGGGCCGAACTGGTCGACGTCGTCTCCGACGACCACTATCTCGACAGCAATGATCCGGAGGCCGAGATCGGCCTCTCCATCGCGGCCGACCTCAACCGCTCCCTCGGCAGCGGCAAGCCGTGGATCCTCATGGAGCACTCCACCTCGGCGGTCAACTGGCAAGAGCGCAACGTGGCCAAGCGCCCCGGCGAAATGGCCCGGAACTCGCTCGCTCACGTGGCTCGCGGGGCCGATTCGGTGTTGTTCTTCCAGTGGCGCGCAGCGCGCTACGGCCAGGAGAAGTTCCATTCGACGATGCTCCCCCACGGTGGGACCGCGACCGCCAAATGGCGCGAGGTCGTGCATCTCGGGCAGAACGTGGCCGACCTCGCAGAGGTGAAAGGCAGCACGGTCCGCGCAGACGTGGCAGTGCTGTGGGACTTCGAGTCGATGTGGGCGCAGGGCTTGGAGTGGCGCCCCAGCGTCGACCACACCGCTCCCGAACGCACACGCGCGTGGTATGAGGGCTTGTGGCGCGACGGCGTAACCGTCGACTTCGCTCATCCGAGCCACGACCTCTCCGGCTACAAGATGGTGATCGCCCCCGCGCAGTACATGCTGAGCGTCGCCGACGCCGAAAACCTCAACCGCTACGTCGAGGGCGGCGGCACGCTGATCGTCTCCTACTTCTCAGCCACCGTCGACGAGTTCGACGCCGTGCACGACGGCGGCTTCCTCGCACCCCTCCGCCCAGCACTCGGCGTTGCTGTCGAGGAGTTCCTCCCGCTGCGCGAGGGGCAGACAGGGGAGGTGCGCTTCCAGGGGGCGGGCCTCAGCACCGATGTCTGGCACGAGCACCTTCGCCTAGAGGGCGCCGAGGCTCTGGCCGAGTACACCTCGGGGCCGGGGGTCGGCCTTCCCGCCGTCACCCGCCACGCTCACGGCAGCGGAATCGGTTGGTACGTCAGCGCCCGGCTCGATGTCGCAGGCATCCGCGCGATCCTCACGGAGGCGTACCTCGACGCGGACGTTGAACCCAGCAGACCGCCCGTCGGGGTGGAGGTGGTCACCCGCCATGGCAACGACGCGATGTACACCTTCGCCATCAACCACTCCGACTTCCCCGCAGATGTGCCGGTCACTGGCACAGACCTTCTTAGCGGCGACGCCGTCGAGACCTCCCTTAAGCTCGATGCCGGCTCCGTGGCCGTCGTCGCGACTCCTATCCACAACTAAATCAATCGGCCCACGCCCGGGCCACAACCGGAAGGAAACCCATGCGAAATCGACTTGCCTTTGGGGCGATCGCGCTCACCACCGGGCTGATGCTGTCCGCCTGCGGCAGCGACTCCGCGCCCGCCGAGAGCGCCGCACCGCAGCCCTCGTCGGCGACCACCACCAGCACCGAAGCGCCAGCCGCGAACGGCGCCTCACTCACGATCTGGACCGACGCGGAGCGCCAGCAGGCAATCCAAAGCCAGGCCGACGCATTCGAGGAGGCGACAGGCGCGACCGTCACCGTCGTCCAGAAGAACTTCGAGGACCTGCGCAATGACTTCATCACCCAGGTCCCGACGGGTGAGGGCCCCGACATCACCATCGGCGCCCACGACTGGCTCGGCGCCCTCGTCACCGCCGGCGTGGTCGACACCATCGACCTCGGCGGCACCGAGTCGGCGTTCCAGCAGGTGGCCCTCGAGGCCATGACCTACGACGGCCAGCTCTACGCGCTCCCCTACGCCATGGAGACCGTGGCGCTGATCCAGAACGTCGACCTCGTCGGCGAAGAGGCTCCAGCCACGTGGGACGACATGATCGCCTCCGGCCTAGAGGCGGGAGCCGAGCGCCCGTTCGTCATCAACACCGGCGGCACCACAGGCGACGGCTACACCATGTACGGCTTCCAGACGTCATTCGGCGCCCCGGTGTTCGTGCAGGACGACTCCGGCTCGTACACCACCGAGGTCGGCATGGCCGGCGAAGAGGGCCAGGCGTTCGCTAAGTGGCTCCACGACAACGGCGCCCAAGGCACCGGCTACCTGTCGACCACCATCGACTACGACATCAACAACGAGCTGTTCTCGACGGGCAAGGCTGCCTACACCGTGCAGGGCCCGTGGGCGATCCCGTCCTACGAGGGCATCAACGTCGCGGTGAACCCGATCCCGTCGGCCGGTGGCCAGCCGTCCGCCCCGTTCGTCGGCGTGCAGGGCTTCTACCTGAGCTCGCAGAGCGATAACGCGCTGCTCGCCAACGATTTCATCGTCAACTTCCTCGGCACCGAGGATGGCCAGCGTGCCCTTTACGAGGCCGACCCGCGTCTCCCCGCGATGTCCGCCATTGCAGAGGAGGTTTCCTCCGACCCGATCGTCGCCGGCTTCCTCGCGTCGTCCGAGAACGGCGTCCCGATGCCCAGCATCCCCGAGATGGGCGCTGTGTGGGACTTCTGGAACGCCGCTGAGGCCCAGATCATCGACGGCGCCGATCCGGCGTCGACCTGGACCACGATGAACGAAAACCTGGCGGCCGAACTCGGCTGATCCCGCTGGTGGTGTGGGGCGCCGCCCCACACCACCGCCTAGGCCGCAGCGTTGCGGCGGAAGGAGGCCCGCCATGGCCGACAACTCAGCGGGCTCACACGCCCGCAGCTGGAACGGATCCATAGGGGGATTCGTCGTCAAGCTTCTCCTCATGGCCGTGATCAACGCGGTCGGCATCATGGCCATCCTGAGCGCCTACTTCGCGAACTCGTGGGTCATCCTCGCAGCGCTCGTGGTGCTCTTGCTGGCGGCCAACTACATCTACTTCGCCAGGCGCGCGCTGCCACTCAAGTACCTCTACCCTGGCTTGGTCTTCCTCTTCGTGTTTCAGGTGTTCACGATGGGCTACACGGCCTATGTCGCTTTCACGAACTACGGCACCGGGCACGCGGGCTCCATGCAGCAGGCGGTCGACGCAGCCCTCATTCAAGGCGAACGTCCCGTCGAGGGAGCTGGCACCTACCCGCTCGCCGTGGTGCGGCAGGGCGACCAGATCGGCTTCGCCATCAACGACGGCGGCGAGGTCAAGGTCGGCACCGAAGACCAGCCCATGGCTGTAATCGAGGGAGCAGAGGTGACCGAGGACGGGCCGCCCACTGCCGTGCCCGACTGGGAGATCGTCCCCCGCGCAGAGTTGTACCAAGATCAGGCGTTCGCCGATCAGGTGCTCGGCCTCCGAGTGTCGATGTCGGAGGACGCGGACGATGGCTCCGTACGCACGCGCGAGGGCACCCGCGGCACGCCCTACCGCTCTTCACTCACCTGGGACGAGGGCTCTCAGACCCTCACCAACACCGATACGGGAGTTGTCTACTCAGCGACCGACAGGGGCAACTTCGCTGGCGACGACGGCTCAATCCTCCCCACCGGCTGGTACGTCAACGTCGGCTTCGACAACTTCTCCCGCGCCTTCACTGACGGCGCCATGGCCAAGCCGCTGCTTCAGGTGACGCTGTGGACCTTCGCCTTCGCGATCCTGTCGGTACTGATCAGCTTCGGCGTTGGCCTCGGCTTCGCGATCCTCTTCAACGACGAGCGCATCAGGGGCCGCAAGATCATCCGGACGCTGCTGATCCTCCCCTACGCCTTCCCTGCGTTCATGTCGGCGCTGCTCTGGCGCGGCATGCTCAACCCGGAATTCGGCGTCATCAACGAATGGTTCTTCGGCGGAGCCGGCATCGGCTGGCTGACAAGTGAATGGCTCGCACGCGCTGCCGCCCTGTTCGTCAATGTCTGGCTGAGCTATCCCTACTGGTTCCTAGTGTGCACCGGGGCCTTGCAGTCGCTCCCCGGCGATGTTCTCGAGGCTGCAACCCTCGACGGCGCTGGCCGCTTCCAGCGCTTCAAGTCGGTGGTCCTGCCGCTGTTGCTGGTGTCCACGGCGCCTTTGGCGATCTCGTCATTCGCCTTCAGCTTCAACAACTTCACCATCATCTACATGCTCACCGAAGGTGGCCCGTTCTTCCCCGGCAACGCCAACCGACTCGGTGCCACCGACCTTCTGATCTCGGCGATCTACAAGATCTCCGGCGTGTCCGGAGGCGTAGCCGACTACGGCCTGGCCAGCGCCCTGTCGATCATCGTCTTCATCGTCATCGGGGCCATCTCGGCCGTGGCGTTCCGTCAGACGCGAAAGCTTGAGGAGTTCTGATGTCCACCGAATTCAGCCCCAACCGCAGCTCCGCCCGCACACGACGCTGGATCAGCGAAGTCGGCTGGAAGTATCCCCTCGCCGCGGTCCTGATCTTCTACGCCACCTTCCCCCTGGTTTACGTGCTGTCTGCGTCATTCAATCCGCAGGGCAGCCTGTCGAGCAGCGCAGCGCTGTTCTCATCGCTGTCGGGCGCCAACTATGCGGCGCTCAGTGACACCAGCTTCTGGACGTGGTTCCTGAACACGATCATCGTCGCCGGCGCATCCTCCATCGGCGCCGTGCTCATGGGCGCGGCCGCGGCGTATGCATTCTCGAGGTTCCGCTTTTCGGGCCGCCGCTTCAGCCTCACCAGCCTGTTGATCATTCAGATGTTTCCACAGACGATCGCGTTCGTCGCCGTGTTCCTCCTGCTTCTCGGGCTCGGCGAAGTGATCCCGGCACTGGGAATCAACTCCAAGTTGGCGCTCATCGCCGTCTATCTGGGCGGGGCGCTGGGTGCGAACACCTTCCTCATGTACGGCTACTTCAACTCCGTTCCCATCGAGATCGATGAGTCGGCGAAGATCGACGGGGCAAGCCACGCGCAGATCTTCTGGCGCCTCATCATGCCTCTGGTGTCCCCGATCCTTGCCGTGGTGGCGCTGCTCGCCTTCATTTCGGCGTTCGGAGACTTCATTCTGGCCAAGATCATCCTCACCTCGGAGGAGAACTGGACGCTCGCCGTCGGCATGTACCAGTGGGTCTCGAATCAGCTCACCTCGCGCTGGGGGCTGTTTGCCGCCGGCGTGGTGCTGGCTGCTCTCCCCATCCTCATCCTCTTCCTCGCACTGCAGCGATACATCGTCGGTGGACTCACCGCTGGCTCCGTGAAGAACTAGGAGCGGAGAGGCAGGAACTGCTCAAACCCCGGCGGCGGCTAGAAGACCGGGCGACCGCCGGTGACGCCGAGGACGGTGCCGGAGACGTAGCTGGCCTCGTCGGAGGCGAGGAACACGAACGCCGCCGCGACCTCGATCGGGTGCCCAGCGCGCCCCAACGGCGTGTCGCTGCCGAAGCCCTCCTCCTTCTTCTCCGGCATAGTCGCCGGGATGAGCGGCGTCCAGATGGGTCCGGGC
>DYZF01000206.1 GCA_020741375.1 Tessaracoccus flavescens | reverse complement strand
AGCATGGTGGTCTTGCCCGAGCCTGAGGCGCCGAGGACAGCGACGAACTCGTTGTCGCGGAAGGCGATGGAGACGTCGTCGAGCGCAACCTGCGTGAAATCGCCGGTGGTGTACGACTTGCGCACGTTGCGGAGTTCGAGCACGTCCCCTCCTCCGGCTAGGCCAAACACCTCAATGATACGCGGGGGTGGTAATGAGACGACAAAGGGGAGGGGCCGCTCAGCCCCTCCCCTGCCGGTGTCTCTCAACGCCCGTCAGCACGGGCGCGCGTCGATCAGGACGCGGGCAGCACGTCGGCGTTGCCCTCGAGCCACGCGTCGATGGCCTTGGCTTCCTCACCCTCGCCGAACTGGTTCACGACGGTGTCTTCGAGGGAGCCGTACTGCTCATCGTTCAGCTTCAGCTGTCCGATCCACTCGGCCACCTCGGGGTGATCCTCAGAGAAGCCCTTGCGGCCGAGGAAGTGCAACGCCTCGGATTCGCCGAGCGCGCCCTTGGGGTCTTCGAGGTCGCGGACGCCGAACTCGCTGTTGGCCCAGAACGGGCGCCAGAGCGTGACGACGATCTCTTCCTCGGCTTCGACGGCGGACTTCAGCTCGGCGAGCATCGCCGTCGTCGAGGAGGTGACCAACTCGAAATCATCCAGGCCGTACTGCGGCAGGACCTGCTCCTCGGAGGCCTTCGTCAGGCCGGCGCCGGGCTCGATGCCGATGATGCGGCCCTCGAGGGCGTCCTTGTAGTTGGGGATGTCCTCGATGGACTTGATCTCGCTGTACTCGGGGACCGCCCACGTGAGGGCGGCGTTGTCGTAGTAAGCGCCGAGGTCCTCGACGTCGTCGGAGTACTCCTCCATGTAGGACGCGTGAGTCACCTCAGACCATGCGGAGGGGTAGATGTCGACGTCGCCCTGCGCCAGTCCCGCGTACAGCGGACCGGGCTCGGAGAGCTCTTCCATCTCCACCTCGTAGCCCATCTCCTCGAGCTGGTGCTCAAGCAGGTAGGCGGTGGAGAGACCGTCGGTCCAGGACGGGATGTAGCCGAGGGTGATGGTGCCCTTGTCGGCGGTGTCGCCGGCGGCGTTGTCGGTGGAGTCCTGCCCGCACGCGGCGAGTGTGGCGGTCAGTGCGACGCCAAGGGTGATGGCGCCAAGCTTACGAGTGCCAGTGGTGAACATGAGTTTCCTTTCTGGTGGATCACGCAGCGGTTGCTACGCGGTTGCGCTGCTCGGCCCGCTTTTTCCACAAAGCGAGCAGCGAGGAGCTGTTGTCGGCGGGTGAGCCGAGGGCAGACGTGAATCGGTCGAGGAAGATGGCGAGGAAGACGATGGCCAGGCCGGCCTCGGCACCCTTCGCGATGTTGACGGTGGCCAGGGCGGAGACGACTTCCTTTCCGAGGCCGTCGGCGCCGACCATGCCGGCGATCACCGCCATCGACAGAGCGAGCATGATGACCTGATTGACGCCGGCCATGATCGACTTCAGTGCCAGCGGCAGTTCGATGCCGCGAAGGATCTCCCAGCCGGTGGCGCCGAAGCTCTGGCCGGCCTCCACCGTCTCGGAATCCACCTGACGGATACCCAGCTCGGTCAGCCGCACGCCGGGAGGCAGCGCGAAGATGATGGTTGAGAACAGGCCCGGCACCACACCGATGGAGAAGAACGTGACCGCGGGAATCAGGTAGACGAAGGCGGGCATCGTCTGCATGAGGTCGAGGATGGGGCGCAGGATGGCGCTGACCGTGTCAGATTTGGCAGCCCAAATGCCCAGCGGGATGGCGATGACCACCGCTGTCAGGGTGGCGATGACAACCAGCGACAGCGTCTGCATCGCGCCGGTCCACTGATTCATCGAGATGATGAACAGGAACGCCAGCGCCACGCCGACGGCGAGCCGCCAGGAGCGGAACACCCAGCTGAGCAGCGAGAAGATCGCCACCATGATGAGCGGATGCGGCGCTAGCAGGAGCCACGTGAGGGCGTCGTAGAGCGCGGTGCCGCCGTCGCTGACCACGTCCAGCAGGGCGTCGAGGTTGGCCTTGATCCAGTCGATGCCGGAATCGATCCATTTGCCGATGGGGATGCGGGGAATGATCGTCTCGATGAGGGTCATGCGGTTTCCGCCTCCATCTGCTGCTGGTCTTCCTCGATGGCGGTCTCATCGGGCACGTCCACTCCGTTGGCCTGCGCCGCGGCGGCGAGCAGGGTGACGCGCGGTACGACGCCGGAGACGCGGCCCTGGCCGTCGACGACAACCAGCGGCGCGAGGTGCTGGGCGGACAGCTCGAACAGCTCGTTGATGGGCGTGTCCTCGGCGACCGTGTGCATCTCGTGGACGGCGGAGTACGGCAGTTCGCGCTGACCGGACCGGACCGCCTGCGCAACGTCGTCCTCCCAGACGAACCCCTTGGGGGTGCGGTCGCGGCCGACGACGAGCAGCCACGACGGCTGGTGCTCGCGGAGCAGTTTGTGGGCGGCTTGCGGGCCCTGTTCCGCTCCAAGCACGGCGTACGGGGGCTCGGCGATGCTGCCGGCGGTGAGGACGCGGGTGCGGTCGACGTCGGCGACGAAGCGGGCAACGTAGTTGGAGGCGGGATCGTTGAGGATGTCCTCCGCTGTGCCGATCTGCTCGATGCGGCCGTCGCGCATCATGGCGATCCGGTCGCCGAGTCGCATGGCCTCGTTGAGGTCGTGCGTGATGAACAGGATCGTCTTGTCCAGCTTGCTCTGCAGGTCGATGAGTTGGTCCTGCATGCCGCGACGGATGAGCGGGTCGAGCGCCGAGAAGGCCTCGTCCATGAGGAGGATGTCGGTGCCGCTGGCCAGCGCGCGTGCCAGTCCAACGCGCTGCTGCATGCCGCCGGACAGCTCGCCCGGCTTATAGCCGCCCCAGCCGTCCAGATCAACCATGGCGAGGGCCTCGGCGGCCTTCGCTTCGCGATCACTGCGGTTCATGCCTTGGATCTCCAGGCCGTAGGCGACGTTCTCGCCCACCGTGCGGTGCGGGAGCAGCGCGAAGTGCTGGAAGACCATCGAGACGTTCTCGCGGCGGACGCGACGCAGCTCGCTGGCGCTCAGCCCGCTGAGCTCGTGTCCATGAATGGTCATCTCGCCGGCGGTCATCGGCAGCAGACCGTTGACCATGCGGATGAGGGTCGACTTGCCAGAGCCGGACAGGCCCATCACGACGAAGATCTCCCCCGGCTCGACGTCGAAGCTGGCATCGATGACGGCGGCAGTCAGGCCACGGTCTCGAAGCTCAGCCCGGGAAGCACCACGCTCAAGCTGCTGGACGCCCGCCTCGGGGCGGCGTCCGAACACCTTGTAGACGTGTGAGGCTTGAATGGCGCTCACAACACTCCTGATAAGAGGCAACAGATGGGGCGCGCCACGGCGTCAGCACAGTGCGACACATGCGGCGGCCCGACCGGTGTTGACCCCATGGGGTCGGCTCAAATCCGCAGGACGAACCACACCAGTCGCGTCCACCACCATTCCTTGACCGCACCAGCCGGGTCAAACTGAGAGTCGACAAATCGCCCGAAAACGCAGCAATTCTCAGGAAACGGCGAGTACGTCTGCCCTAGTCAACGGGCGCTTGAGAGCGGCTTTGTAACGAATCGCTGAGAATCCTCTCAGTCGCGCCGTCGATGTGAGCGCTTCCGGCTGCCGCGCACTGGATTCTCGGTGATCTCGACTGCATGGCACGCTGGGTGCATGAGCAAGTTTGTTTGGCGTTTGATCGTCACCGTCCTCGCCGTCGCCGTCGCCGTCTGGCTCGTCCCCGGAATCACGTTGGGCACCGCCGACCTCACCGAGCAGGCTCTGACGCTCCTCGGCGTCGCCCTCATCATCGGGGTGGTGAACGCATTCGTGAAGCCGTTCGCCCAGGCGCTCGGCACGTGCCTCATCGTGCTCACTCTGGGGCTCTTCCTCCTCGTCATCAACGCGCTCATGCTGCTGCTCACGTCGTGGATCTCCGCCCAGGTGGGGCTGAGCTTCCACGTGGACGGGTTCTGGGCAGCCTTCTGGGGCGCGCTCGTGATCGCCGTCATCGGCGCCATCCTCGGCGGCGTGCTCGGCACCAAGCGCGACTGAGCCTATGGATTCGCGCTACCTTCCGGCGGCCACGCTCGCCGTCGTCAACTCCCTGATCCAGCTCCTCGGCGTCTTGGTGTGGGACTGGCCGATCGGCAACGTCTTCCTGCTGCTGTGGGTGGAGAACGTCCTCATCACGATCGTGGCGATCGGCCGCGTTGTGTCGGTCCGACCTGAGCCGGGGAAGTTTCTGACTTGGAGCAAGGTCTCGACGTCGTTTTCCCTGGCCTTCTTCACCCTGATCCACGGCGCGTTCAGCTTCGTGCTTGCTTTTGTCACGGGGCTCGACCTAGGTGCCATGTGGTTCACGCTGCCCCTCATCGTGCTGGCTGTTCGCTACGTCGTCGAGGCGCTGGGGACGTTCAGTCGGGTTGAAGCCCCTCGCACGGTGGCTCAGGCTCACGGGTTCGCGATGGGGCGCATCCTCATGCTGCACGTGGCGATCATCGCGTGTTGGGGTGTGGTGATCGTTGGGCTCACGGACCGTGATTCGCCCCTGGCGTCTCTGCCGCTGAGCCTTCCCCAGCTCGCACTGGTGGTTCTGTTGATCATCAAGACGATGGCCGAGGTGATGTCGCTTGGCCGCGATCCGAACCGCGAATCGTCGTGGAAGTTCACCGCTCGCTAACGGCCGGGCGGTGTCTCAAGATGAGACACCGCCTTTTTTAGTACACGTGTTCGAAATTGTCAGTGGGTGTCCGTAGCCTTGAAGCATGATCGCAGCACGTCTAGACGAGGCCAGTGAGAGCGAGATCCTCGCACTCCTACGCCTGTCTCGACGCTCTGTCGCAGACGCCCCGCCCGGCGAAGCTGGACGAACAACTGGGCGGCACCTCCCGTCTCGTCGCCGTGGAGGGCCGGGCCCGCTCCCTGGCAGCAGTCTGGGTGGCGAAGGCGAATCAGCACCGAGTGGCAGACCGCCAGGCGGGGTCCAACATCACTGAATGGATGGTGGCCGCCGTCAACACAGATCCGAAGGCCGCCGCAGGGCTGCTGCACGCCGGTCGCGATCTGTTGGGCAACCAGCAGTTGGAGGCCGCGGCGCTGGCTGGGCAGGTGTCGCCTGAGCACGCGCGCAGCATCAGACGGGCACTCGAAGACCTCCCGGCGGGTCTCTCAGAGGAGCAGAAGACGCATGCCACGGGCCTTCTGATCGATTCCGCCACCACCATGGAACCTCCCCGGTTCTGGACGGGCCCTCCCCCAGACAAATGGTCGGTGTGGATCAACCCGACGACGGGCCAGCCAGAGTTCCGGGCGCCGTCGGCACTGGCGCGCACTCTTGGGTGCGGATCGGACACCGCGAGCACACGATGGGCCAACGAAGAAAGCGGCCCGCCCCAGAGGGACAGGCCGCTTTCTTGGATCCTTAGATCACTTGGCGCGCTCGATGATCTCAACCAGACGCCAGCGCTTCTGCGCCGACAACGGACGAGTCTCCATGACGCGAACCCGGTCGCCGATGCCGGCCGAGTTCTCTTCGTCGTGCGCCTTCAGACGCGACGACTTGGTCATGACCTTGCCGTAGAGCGGGTGCTTCACGCGGTCCTCAACCAGGACGACGATGGTCTTGTCCATCTTGTCCGAGACGACGACGCCGGAGAGCACCTTGCGGCGGCTGCGCTCTTCAGTGGTGGTGGTTTCTTCGCTCATGTTCACTTCTCCTCAGCGGGTTCGTCGACAATGCCGAGGTTGCGCTCCTGCAACACCGTGTAGATGCGCGCGATGTCCTTGCGAACGTTGCGCATACGGCTGCTCGACTCCAGCTGGCCGGTGGCCGCCTGGAAACGAAGGCCGAACAGCTCTTCCTTCAACTCAACAACCTTGGCGTTGAGCTGATCACGCGACAGACCACGGAGGTCGTGTGCGGCGAGAGACTTGCTCATCAGATGTCACCTGCTTCGCGCTTGATGAAGCGTGCCTTGAACGGCAGCTTGTGGATAGCCAGACGCATGGCCTCCCGAGCGACCTCCTCCGGAACACCGGAGAGCTCGAACAGGACGCGGCCGGGCTTGATGTTGGCGATCCACCACTCGGGCGAACCCTTACCGGAACCCATGCGGGTCTCGGCCGGCTTCTTGGTCAGGGGGCGGTCCGGGTACACGTTGATCCAGACCTTACCGCCACGCTTGATGTGACGGGTCATGGCGATACGAGCGGCCTCGATCTGACGGTTGGTCAGGTACGACGGCTCGAGCGCCTGAATGCCGTAATCACCGAAGGCCAGCTTGGTGCCGCCCTTGGACGCACCACGACGCGTGGGGTGGTGCTGCTTACGGAACTTAACGCGACGAGGAATCAGCATGAAAATCAGGCTCCTGCGTTCTCAGTTGCGGGCGCAGCCGACTCGGCAGCTGCGTCGGCGCGACGGCGACCGCCGCGCTCGGGACGATCCCCACGACCTTCGCCACGAGCCGGGCGACGGCCCGAACGCTGCTGGCGGCCGGCGGGGGCAGAGTTACGGGCGGCCTTCTGGGCGGCGCGCTCGGCGCGGGTGCCGGTGACGTCACCCTTGTAGATCCACACCTTGACGCCGATACGACCGAACGTGGTGCGGGCCTCGTAGAAGCCGTAGTCGATGTCGGCGCGGAGGGTGTGCAGCGGCACCTGGCCGTCGCGGTAACCCTCGGAGCGGGACATTTCAGCGCCACCAAGACGACCGGAGCACTTGATGCGGATACCCTTGGCGCCCGCACGCATGGCGGTCTGCTGGGCCTTGCGCATGGCGCGACGGAAGGCGACACGGGCGCCGAGCTGCTCGGCGA
>DYZF01000205.1 GCA_020741375.1 Tessaracoccus flavescens | reverse complement strand
ATCACGCGGGTGCCGTAACCGAACTTCACCAACGGGCGGAAGATCGAGAGCTTGAAGAGCTTGTACCACATGGGCGGCAGTCTAGTGCTCCTACCGCCCTCGGCCACCGACACGAAGTAGCCTTGTGTCGTGAACAGCAAGAGCCATCCAGTAGCCCCCACCGCACGGCCCTTCCGGGGAGGGATCGGCTCGATCGGCGTCGTGATGAGCCACGGCTTCACGGGCTCGGTGCAGTCGATCCTTCCGTGGGCTCAGGCGCTGGCGCAGCCCGCCGACGGCTGGGACGGGGCTCGCGTCGTCGCGCCGCGGCTCCCGGGGCACGGCACGTCGTGGCGCGATCTCGCCCGCACCCGCTGGTGGGATTGGTACCAGGCCGTCGACGACGCGTACGAAGAGTTGGCCGATCAGTGCGATGTGGTGTTCGTGGCCGGCCTGTCCATGGGCGGCGCCCTGGCCCTCCGACTTGCCAGCCTCCGCCCCGTGGCGGGCGTGCTGTTGGTGAATCCCGCGATCGCCAGCAAGAGCAAGGTGATCCCGATCGCGTCGCGGCTGCACCGGATCCTGCCGTCACAGCCCGGCATCGCCTCGGACATCGCCGACCCCGACGCGTCCGAGGTGGGCTACCCGCGCTTCTCCGTCACGAGCCTGGCCACCATGACCAAGTTGTGGAAGGACACGCGATCGAGGCTGGGCAAGATCCAAGCCCCGGCGCTGCTGATGCGTTCGGTGGAGGATCACGTGGTGGACGGCGCCACCGCTGCGATCCTGCAGCGCAAGCTGCGCGATCTCACCGTGGTGGATCTACCGCGCAGCTTCCACGTGGCGACGCTGGATTACGACGCGCCCACCATCGTGGCGGAATCGCGTCGCTTCATCCAGGATGTGGTGAGCCGGTAGCTCAGCCGACGACGCGGCGTGCGCCGCTGAAGGGCATGGAGCCGAGGCTGGTGATGTTGACGCCGGTGCGGGGGTTGGCCGCGTGGACGATCTTGCCGTTGCCGATGTACATACCGACGTGGCTGACGGGGCTGTAGTAGAACACCAGATCGCCGGGCTTCAGCTCAGACTTCGACACCTTGCGGCCGGCCGAGGAGAACTGAACCCGCGACGAGCGCGACAGGGAGATGCCAACTTGGCGGTAGGCGTAGCTGGTGAGGCCTGAGCAGTCGAAGGTGTTGGGGCCAGAGGTGCCCCAGACGTAACGCTTGCCCACCTGGGCCAGAGCGTGCTCGACGGCGCGCTGGGCGCGATCGGAGCCACCGCTTTCAACCTTAGGTGCCTCGACGGCGTTCGTCTTCTTCTCAGCAGTGGGCTGCGCCGACGGGCTGGCGGAACGGGTGGGACGGGCCTCCGGGGACGCAGCGGTATCACGGGAACGGCTGGCGCGCTGCTGCGCTTCCTCACGCGCGGCGGCCTGCTCGGCGCGGCGCTGTGCCTCTTCCTCACGACGCTGGCGTTCGGCCTCGATGGCGGCCAGACGCTGGCGCTCCTCCTCCGAGAGGCGATCGTAGACAGCCTTGGCTTCCTTCTCCTTGGCGTCGTACTCGCCGGCGAGCTTGACCTTGTCCTCGCGGTCCTTGACCAGCTTGGCCTCGGTGGCAGCAGCGTCTTCACGCAGAGTGGTCAGCTTCGCCTGATCCAGCTGGAGCTGCTGGACACCCGTGTTGGAGCGATCGATCTCGCTCTGCATCGTCGCGAGACCGTTGAGGAAATCGTTGGCGTCACCCTGAGTGAGCAACTGTGCCGCCACGCTGAACGAATCGCTGTGGAACTGCAGGGAGGCCACCTCGCCGAGCTGAGCGGCGAGCTTCTCCACCTTGGCTTCCTGAGCGCTGACGTCGGCGGCGATGGTCTTGAGCTTGGCCTCGGCCTGGGTGACGCGATCGCTGGCTTCGATGATCTCCTGATCGAGCGCAGACGCCTGCTGCTGGATGGTGGCCAGCTCCTGGCGCGCCTTCTCGACGGCGGCCGGGTCTGCCTGCGACACCAGTGAGGTGCCGGCCACGAAGGCAACAGCCACGACGCTTGCGAGGCCCAGTCGAAGTCGATTCACGTCTTCTCCCATTGGATGAGGATAATTCTGAGGAAATCTTAAGGTTGTTTCAGGTAATTCTCAAACTGCCTCGCGGGGTTGTTCACACCCGCTCAGCCGCAGCGGCGGAATGAGCCCGGCGTCGGCCAGGACCGCCAGCGCTCGCTGTTCGTCGTCGACCAAAGAGACGGCGGGCGGCCCCAGGAGGACCGAGATGACGCAATCTCCGCAGCCGCTGCCGCGGGCGGAGCAGGTGTCGCAATCAACATGCACAGTAGCCATGGCCACCACCCCACACCCCACCTCTGACAATTCTGCGCGGACCGGAATTGTCAGACGTCCTCCTTAGCGTCTTGCCCATGCCACCCGTGACCGCTCATCAACCGTCCTTCGAGGATCTCGGCCTGCCGCTGAGCCACGTCGTGTTCGTGGTGGTGGATCTCGAGACCACCGGCGGCGCCGCCGATTCGGAGATCACCGAGGTGGGCGCAGTGAAGGTGCAGGGCGGTCAGGTGATCGGCGAGTTCCAAACCCTCGTGCGGCCCCACACCCCCATCCCGCCGATGATTCAAGTGCTGACCGGCATCACCAATCAGATGGTGGCCGGGGCACCGTCGATCGAGGAGGTGCTGCCGGCCTTCGCCGAGTTCGCCACCGGCGCCGTGATCGTGGCGCACAACGCTCGCTTCGACACGGGCTTCCTCAAGCGCGGTTACGAGGCGATGGGCTTGGCGTGGCCGCGCCCGACGGTGGTGGACACGGTGGGTCTTGCGCGCTGTGCGCTGCTGCGCGACGAGGTGCCCAACTGCAAGCTGGCCACCTTGGCCGCCTACTTCCGCTCCGGCACGCAGCCCAACCACCGCGCCCTCAGCGATGCGCGGGCCACCGTCGACGTCTTGCACGGCCTGCTGGAGCGAGTGGGGAATCTGGGTGTGGCCACGCTCGAGGATCTCGTGGAGTTCACACTGCAGGTCTCGCCGGACCGGCGCGCCAAGCGCGTTTGGGCGCAACAAGCGCCGGAACGGCCAGGGGTCTACTACTTCTACGTCGATTCGGTGGTCGACGGCGTCCCCCGCCGAGAGGTCCTCTACGTCGGCAAGTCCAACAATTTGAAGCGACGGGTGCGCTCCTACTTCTCGGCCGCGGAGAAGCGTGGCCGGATCCACGAGATGGTGCGCGTCGCCACGGGCGTGGAGTTCGTCGTGTGCGCCACCGATCTCGAGGCCGAGGTGCGGGAGCTGCGCATGATCGAATCGCTGGCGCCGCGCTACAACCGCCGCTCCCGCAACCAGCGCAAACTCGCGTGGCTCAAACTCACCGATGAGGCCTTCCCCCGGCTGTCCATCGTCACGCAGGTGCGCACCGAGGGGCAGTACTTCGGCCCCTTCCGCACCAGAGATGCCGCCGAGGATGCGGCCTTGACGCTGTACGACGCCTTCCGCATTCGCCGGTGCACCACGAAGCTCTCGGCGCGCAAGCCCAGCGCCCGCTGCGCGCTGGCCGAGATGGGGCGGTGCCTCGCCCCGTGCGAGTTGGGTGAGGGAGCCAGCCAGTACCGGGAGGTGGCCGACGCGCTGCTTGCGAGCTGGTACGACGACGTGCGCCCGGTGCTGCGCAGCGTCCGCGGCCGGCTGCAGAAGCTCGTCGCTCAGCAGCGCTACGAGGAGGCAGGCGTGATCTCCGCGCGCCTCACCTCTTATTACCAGTCCAACCTGCGGTTCCACCGGATGCGTTCCTTGGCACGATGCCCTGAGCTGGTGGCGGCGCTGCCGTCGGCCTCGGGCTGGGACATCCACGTGATCCGTTACGGGAAGCTGGCCGCCGCGACGACGGCGCCATCAGTCTCGGCCCGGCAGGCGGCGATGGACGCGGCCGCGTCGGCAGAGACCGTGCTCCCCCAGATCGGCCAGCTGCCGGCGGGCAGCGTCGAGGAGGCGGAGCGGGTGGCCGCATGGCTGGAGCTGCCGGGGGTTCGGCTCATCGAGGTCACCGGCGATTGGGCGTGGCCGCTCCACGCCGGGCTACCCGAAGGGGCCTTGGCCCACGAACTGCTGGGCACGCAGCCGGAGTTGGAACTGGACGCGTCGTGACATGGCAGTGGCCCGCCGCTCCTGAGAGCAGCGGGCCACTAAAAAGGGCGATCAGGCCAGGGTGACCGAGTTGATCACAACGTCTTCAACCGGGCGGTCCATGCGGTCCACCTTGGTGGAGGCGATGGAATCCACGACGCGCTTGCTCTCGTCGTCCTTGACCTCACCGAAGATGGTGTGGCGACGGTTGAGGTGCGGGGTGGGGCCAACGGTGATGAAGAACTGGGAGCCG
>DYZF01000204.1 GCA_020741375.1 Tessaracoccus flavescens | reverse complement strand
CCAGATTCACCGTGAGGGCACAGCCCTGGCTCCGGAGATCTGGCGGCACACGCTGCCGCTGTCGCAGGAAGCGGACAAGCAACGACGGTTTCTCGCCGGTTTCTCCACCGCCGGATCCTCGCGCCTGTTCGAGCACGTGTGGGGATCGTTGGGTGAGGCCTTCTCGGCTCTCGATGAGCGGGGCGTGGACGTCATCGTCGACGCAGGACGAATCTCGATGACCGGCCTACCGCTGGGGCTGTTGGCGGCGGCCGACGCGGTCGTCGTCTGCGTCCGCTCGTCGCTGAGGTCGCTGGCCGCGGCGCGCATCCACCTGAGCACGGTCGACGACCAAGTTCGCTCCCTGCATCTGCCGCGCCCCATCGCCCTGTCGGTGATCGGCGCAGACCGCCCCTATTCGACGGCGGAGATCTCGCAACAACTGGGCGTCCCGAGCTGGCTTCAGCCGCTGTGGGACCCGAAGCTCGCCGGGGTGCTGAGCGACGGCGACCCGGAGCCCCGTAGGTTCCACGAATCGCGATTCATGGACCACTTCCGTGGCGACGCCACCTCACTCTCGGAGCGGCTCACGCGGAGCCGGGAGCGGACGGCGGCGGTGGCAGGAGGCCGACGATGACCGTCTCGAACCTTCCGTCACTGGCCGGCGCTCTGGGCCAGCTCGGCCTCACCGGCGCCCCTCCCCCAGCCCCCGCACCCGAGGCACGCCGAGTCACTGCGGCGCCGTCGGTGGATTGGGCGCTCGTGGTGGATCTTCGCCGCGAGGCCAGCGAGCGGATAACGATCGCCGCGGACGAGTGGCTCACCACCAAGGGCCAGCCGATGCCGGCCGACGACAAACGCGTGCGCGGGCGGGCCATCATCCGCTCGGTGGTGCATCAGCGGGCACAGAACCTGGGTGATGCGGGCGAGGCGTTGTGGCCGCTGGAGTTGGAGGCCAGCTACGCCGACGCCGTCGAGAGCGCGATCTTCGGCTACGGCCGGCTGCAGCCGCTCTTCGACATCCCCGATGCGGAGAACATCGAGATCCACGGCTTCGATTCGGTGATGGTTCAGTACGGTGACGGGTCGCGGCGCGAGCACCCACCGGTCGCGGACTCCGATGAAGAGCTGATCGATGCCATCCGCTTCCTCGGCGAAACCGCCTCGCCGCCCCGGCCGTTCGACGACCTCCACCCGACGATGACCCTCGCGCTGGGCAACCGCTTCCGCGTGCACGCCATCGGCTTCGGCCTGTCGTTCCGGCCGTCGATCGTGATCCGCCAGCACCTGTTGACGGACGTGACGCTGGCGGATCTGGCGGAAGACGGCATGCTGCCGGGGCGGGTTGCTCGGCTGCTCCAGTCGGCTGTGATGGCTCGCAAGTCTCTGGTGATCTCCGGGGATCAGGGCGCTGGGAAGACCACCTTGCTGAGGGCTCTGATCGGCGCGATCCATCCCGCTGAACGCTTCGGAACCCTCGAAACCGACTACGAACTGCTCACCCACCTGTTGCCCAACCGTCGCAACGTGTTGGCCTTGCAGGCGCGCATCGGCATGGGCGAAACAGCCGGCGGGGTCGCCGTCGGCGGGTACACCGTCGCAGACCTCATCCCGGAGGCGCTGCGCCAGAACCTCACCCGCCTGATCGTCGGCGAGGTGCGCGGCGAGGAGGCGGGGGCGATGTTCACTGCCATGCAGTCGGGAGCAGGCACCATGAGCACCACCCACTCGCACTCCGCGTCGTCCACCATCGACAGGCTCGCTGCTCGCGTCGCCCAAGGTGGGCACATGACGGTGGACGAAGCGATGCGCCAGATCGCGCTTCACATCCACTTCGTCATTCACGTCTCACTGCAGGACGACACGTGGAAGGGCGGAAAGCGCACACGCTTCGTCTCCGAGGTGCGGCAATTGACCGGCGCGGTGGAAGGTGGCCGCCCCTCAACCCACCTCGTGTACCGGGCCGCCACCGCCACAGAGCCGGAGCTGTTCCAACCGGAACCCTCGATGACGGCTGAGCTGGCCCCGTTCGATCAGGCAGTGCGATGGGGTTGACGGGGGCAGCGGTCGCGGGCTGCGCCGTCGGCGCCGGCATCCTGCTGGTGATCGTCGGACTCATTCCGACGGTGGAGCAGCCGCGCACACGCACGGCCGAACAGGGCCGCGTGACGCGGTGGTGGAAGAACCAGACCCCGCGATGGCGGTGGTGGGCGGTTGCAGCCATGGTTCTCGGCATCGTCGTGGCGGTCGTCAGCGGGTGGCTCGCGGCCCTCGTCGTGATCCCGGCAGTTCTATTGGTGCTGCCATGGCTGCTCTCCGCCCCGCCCAACCGTGAGGTGGATCTCCTGGCAGCCCTAGACCGTTGGGTCCGGCTCGTGGGCACCTCGATCACGTCTGGGCGCTCCATCCGCGATGCCTTCTTCGCCACCAGACGGCAAGCACCTCCGTTGCTGGAGGGCGCGGTCACTCGGCTCTGCACCCGCTTGGATCAGCGATGGACGATCAAGGACGCCCTCCTCGCGATGGCCGACGAACTCGAGTCGGCAGACGCAGACGCCGTGATCGCCGCCATGGTGGTGGCCTCGGCGAGGGGCGGCGGCGGCGTGAAAGCCACGTTGGACGCGCTGTCCAACACCATCCAGGATCGGCTGCGGGCACTGCGCGAGATCAGCGCTGAGCGGGCCAAGCCCCGCGCCGTCGCTCGGCAGGTGACCGTGATCACGCTCGGTGTGCTCGGGGCCGCGCTGCTGTTCAACAGCCCCTACTTCGCGCCGTACACCACCCCCATCGGGCAGCTGCTGGCGCTCGGCATCACGACGGCGTATCTCAGCTGTCTGATCATTCTGCGCCGCATGACCGTGCCGAAGATGGCCCCGAGATTTCTCCGGAGCGCACCATGATCGGCCTGTTGGTGGCGTGCGGAATGCTCGCAGGGCTCGGCGCAGCGTTGATGGTGCGCGGGTCCATCGCGGTTCCCGTCCGGTTGGGCGACGCGTTGGCCGCGTTGGAGCGACGCCCCGTCTCGCAGGAACAGCTGTCTACTCCGCAGAGGCTTCGGTTGCCGCTGACCTCAGGCCAGCAACGGCTGCTGCAGTTGCAGGGGCGATCGGCCGCCGACTTCTGGGTGGAGAAGGCAGTGTGGGCCGGGGCCGGGTTCTTCCTGCCGTTGGTGTGGATGACCACCAACGTGATCATGGGCGGGGCAGTCACTCCGCTTCCACTTCTCTTGAGCGTGATTGGAGCGGTGCTCGGCGCCCTCTTCGCCGATCTGCGCCTGCGCTCCGGCGCAGCACAGCAAAGACGGCAGGCGACAGATGGCCTGCACACGTTCTTCGATCTGGTGGTTCTCGAAAGACTCGCCAACGCGTCGGCTACCCAGGCGGCCACCAACGCGGCCGCGGTCGCGGACAGCCCCCTCTTCCGCAGAATCTCCGCCGGGCTTGAGCGAGCGCGGATGGAGCAGACCCAGCCATGGCCCGAGCTGCGACGGATCGCCGATGAATGGAAACTGCCAGAGCTGGCCGACTTCGCCGACGTGATGCAGCTGGAGGAGCAGGGCGCAGGCCTGGTGGAGGTCTTGCAAGCCCGCGTCAAGGAGCTACGCGACGCGCACCTCTCCGCTGAGAAGACCCGAGCTCAGGAGGAGAGCGAGTCCATGTCCTTGTGGATGACGATTCCCGCGCTCCTGCTCGGCGTCGCCCTCCTGATCCCAGCGCTACTGGCGCTCACCGGAACCTGACTTATCCACAGATTGAAAGAAGGATGAAAAATGACCAACCCAGTTCGCGATAGTGACAAGCAGGAGGCAACCATGTCCGTGTTTCACACCACCGTCGGGCTCGTCGTCGAGACGCTTCAGCCCCGCCCACGCGACGAGCGTGGTCTCAGCCAGAGCACCGAGAACGCCATTTTGCTGGCCGGTGCCGCCGCTGTGGCCATCGTCATCGTGACCATCATCACCAAGTACGTCACCGACAGGCTGCCCGGCTGACATGCGCTTCCTCCGCGCCGTCGGTGCGCTGCTCGTTCTTCTCCTTCTGGTACTCGGTGTGCCGCTGCTTCTGTTGCAGATCGGCAATCCCGGGTACCTGTTGGAGGTCAACTGGGCGGATGCGCTGTGGCGCGCGGCGAACCCACGAGCGGTGCTGGCGCTGCTCAGCGTGGTCGCGTGGCTGGCTTGGGGGGTGCTCACCCTCACGGTGTTGGCCGAGGTGGTGGCAGTGCTGAGCCGCCAGCGGGTCACCATGCCCATCCCCGGCACTGGCTGGCTTCGCCCTGGGATCGGTGCACTCGTCGTGGCCGCGCTCGCCGTCCCGACGGTGGCGAGCGCCGATACGTCAGCCAGGCCGCTCGAATCCACCAGCGAGGCGTCCACGCTCTCCGCCTCCTCACCTGCACAGGCAGCTCCCGCCGCACCACCGGAGGGGCCGCACTACGTCGTGCAGCCGGGGGATGAGCTGTGGTCGGTCGCCGAGAGGGAACTGGGTTCCGGCGACAGGTGGCGCGACATCGTCGCCCTCAACTCCGGGCTCACCGCCACCAGCAGGCTGGCCGTGGGAACCATGCTGACGATGCCGGCGGCCACTGCGGCTCAGGTGCAGGTGGCGGACGCCGGCTCCCCGGTCGATGTTGTCGTGGAGTCCGGCGACACCTTGTGGGGTTTGGCGGAGGAACACTTGGGCGACGGGAACCGTTGGCCCGAGCTTCACGAGGCCAACAAGTCCACCGTGGCCGATCCCGACGTGATCAACGTCGGGTGGGAACTCACGATCCCGACGGCGGAGTCAGAGCCTGAGGCTCCAATCGACACTCCCAGCGAACAGGTCGAGGACGCGCCAGAGGCCGCACCGGTCTCGGCTGAGGAGGACGAGGCGCAAGCCGACGAGGCAACTCCTCCACCGACGCCGTCGTACGTCATCCCACCCCAAGCTGGCATTCCGGCCGATCCCGACGCTGATGCGGGGCCAGGGAGCGAGCAGGACGCCGCCGGGGATGAGCAGTCGGATGATCCCACCGACGCGGTGGCCGCGTTGCTGGGCACTCTGGGCGCGGGGCTCGCCGCCGCCGTGGCAGGCGGGCTGATCTGGAGGCGGCGCAACCAACTGCTGAGTCGCCGGGTCGGCGAGCGACTGGTTCCCCTCACCCCCGAGCACGTGCGGAACTGGGGCGCCGTTGCCCACCGGGCCGAAGAGCCACGTCGGGCTGCTGCCCCGGAGAGCCCAACCGAACTCGTCCTGGGCTGGGGGGCCGACGACGCAGCCGTCACCCATAACCTTGAAGCCGCAGGGCTCACCGTCTTCACCGGCGCCGCTCGTTCCTCGGCGCTCGGGGCCGCGATCACGTCGCTCACGCATCAGAGCCCGTCGTCGATCGTTCTCGTCGGTTCCTCGGAATGGGCTGAGGTTGCGGACACCGCTCAGGTCCAGACCCACCGAGACACAGCCGCCGGCCTGTCGACGCTCCAGCGGATCACGGCGGAACGCCGCCTCGGCATCGGAGATTCCACCCTTGACGTCCTCCGGGCCAACCCAGACACCTCCTCCGAGGTTGAGCCGCTCATCTTCGTGTTCACGGAGCCGTTGGCGACGCCGGAAGTCGCCGTCATCGCCGACGCCCTCGACGTGGGCCACACCGGAGTGAGCGTGCTCGGCGTCGCAGGGAGCGTGCAGACCCCCGCCGCCACGGTCATCGAGGTAACCGGCGACACCGCACGTCTAGGCGCCGAGGTGTTCGAGCCGCAACTACTCACCGAACCTGCGAAGCACGCTGTGCTGGGCCTCTTGGCCGTCACAGCAACCCACCCAGAATCGGCGCCGTGGTGGAACGACGCACCCAACCCCATCCCGGCGCGGGCCCGCCATGAGGACTCCAACATGACAGCAGCTCTCGACGCACCGGCTCACCCAACGCTTCTCCTGCTGGGCGACGTTGAACTCCTCGCGGCCGCCGGGGAGACGCCCACCCGAGCCACGACACAGTGCCTCGAGTACTGCGCGTGGCTGCTCAACAACCCCGGGGCCACGCCGACGAAGATGGCGCAGCACCTCGCCGTCGCAGAGACCACCCGCCGCTCCAACATGAGCCGGCTCCGTACGTGGCTAGGCGCCGACGACGCCGACGCCCGGTACCTGCCTGACGCCTACTCCGGACGAATCACGCTCGACGAACGAGTCACCTCAGATTGGGAAGTCTTCCAAGCCATGCTGAGCGGCGGTGTGCGTCACGCCGACACTGAGCAGCTCCGTCGAGCCCTCACCCTCGTCCGCGGAGAACCACTGGGCCACCTGGCGTTCCAATGGTTCTGGGCGGAGACGATGCGTGCAGACATGGTGGCCATGGTCGTCGACGCAGCGGCAGAGCTGGCAGACCGCTGCTTGGCCGACAAAGACTTTCAGGGCGCACTGTGGGCGGTGGAGCGCGGCCGCCTGGCCGCACCGCTCGACGACGAGCTTGCCGTCCGCCGGATCGACGCCCTGTCACACGCAGGCGACGTCGCGGCCCTCGAACGCGACGTGATGACCCTCACCCGCGCGCTACGCGCGGATTCCCGCGATCTCGCGCCCGAGTTGGCGCAGCGAGTGCAGCGGGCGATCAGCCGAGCACGTCGCCCAAGTCGTAGCTGACCGGCTCCTCCAGCTGTTCATACGTGCAGGATTCGGGATCCCGGTCGTCGCGCCACCCCACCCACTGTGCGGTGTGGCGGAAGCGGTCACCCTCCATGTGGTCGTAGCGCACCTCCACGACGCGCTCTGGGCGCAGCGGCGTGAACGACAGATCCTTCTTCGCGTTCCAGCGCGAATGGGCGGCCGCCGTCGGGGTTCTGGGGAATGACTGGTCCCGGTTGTCGGGCGTCACTTCCTCCGGCTCAGCCCACGCCCACGGGTGCCCCTCGAAGGTGGTCACCAGCGGCTGCAGCTCCTCGAACAGTTCCTTGCGTCGGGCCATCGGCAGTGCCCCGATGACGCCCACAGAGTTCAGCTGGCCGTCGTCGGTGTAGAGGCCCAAGAGCAGGGAGCCGATCGCGTCCTTCTCATCCTTGTAGAGCCGGTATCCGGCCACCACGCAATCAGCGGTGCGCTCGTGCTTCAGCTTGAACATCACCCGCTTGTCCTCCACATACGGCTCATCCAGCGGCTTGGCGATGACGCCGTCGAGGCCCGCACCCTCGAACTGCTCGAACCATTTCTCAGCCTCTGCCGGATCGCTGGTGGCTTTGGTGAGATAGATCGGCGGCTTGGCCTTCTTCAGCGCTTTCTCCAGCGCGGCGCGGCGCTCCCTGAACGGCTTCTCCACGTAGTTCGTCTGCCCCAGGGCGAGGAGGTCGAAGGCGACGAAGCTGGCCGGCATCTGCTCGCTCAACTTCTTGATCCGCGACGCCGCGGGGTGGATCCGCTGCTGCAGCGCGTCGAAGTTGAGCCGGTCCCCGGTCTCCGGATCGATCATGATGATCTCGCCGTCGATCGCCGAATGATCCGGGAAGTTCTTGATGATCGCCTCCACCAACTCCGGGAAGTAGCGCGTCATCGGGCGCGAGTTGCGCGAGCCGATCTCCACCATGTCGCCCGAGCGCCAGATGATGGAGCGGAAACCGTCCCACTTCGGCTCATACAGGTATTCGCCGTCGGGCAGCTTCTTCACCGGCTTTGCCAGCATCGGCCCATACGGCGGGGCGATCGCGGTGCCCCACTCGGCGTCGCGCTCGGCCTTCGGCGCCATGTACTCCTCGTCGGCCCGATCAGCCTTCCGCTTCGACGGCGGCACGCGCGGCGGCTCCCCCGGCATCTTCGGGTAATCCGGCGGGAAGTTCAGCTCCCCCAGCCCGCGTTCAAGGTCGGCCTCCCACAGCTTCAAAGCGCCGGCCACGTCGCCGGGCTCCTCGTCGATGTCGGCCCACGCGCAGCCACGCTCCTCCAGGAGGGCGCGAACGGTCTTGACCGTGTAGTCGGCGGGGTCGGCGTCGGCCAGCTCCTCCCACGTCAGCGGCATCGACACCGTCGCACCGGGCAGCGGTCGCGGCGAGTAGGCGGCGGCGATGGTGCGATCACGGTTGGCCTGGTTGAAGTCGACGAACACGCGCTCGCCGCGCTCCTCCTTCCACCACGACGACGTCACTAGATCCGGCATTCGACGCTCCAGCTCGCGGGCGATGCCGATCACGCCGTGGCGGACGTCTTGGAACTCGTGGGTTGGCTTGATCCGGGCGTAGACGTGGATGCCGCGGTTGCCGGACGTCTTGGCATACGCCTTCAGCCCGGCCTCGGCCATCACTTCGCGCAGCGCGAGTGCGGCGGTGATGGCGTCGGAGAAGTCACGGCCCGGCTGCGGGTCCAGATCAATGCGGAACTCGTCCGGGTTATCGAGGTTGGCCGTGCGCACCGGCCACGGGTGGAACGTGATGGTGCCCATCTGGGCTGCCCAGGCCAGCGCGGCCGGTTCGTCGAAGACCAGCTGATCGTGGCGCCGTCGCGACGGATAGGTGCAGGTGACGGTCCGCAGGAACGACGGCGCCCCGCGCGGCGGGCGCTTCGAGAAGAACTCCTCGCCATCGATCCCTTCGGGAAACCGCTGGAGCGTCATCGGCCGATCGCCGTTGAGGTGCAGGAACGGCTCCGCCACCGCGAGCAGATACGCGGCCAGATCGCGCTTGGTCAGCCCGGCGTCGGGCCATAGCACCTTGTTTGGGCTGGACAGCTTGACCTCGCGGTCGCCGTCGGGCCCCGGCACGGTCAGAATCTCGGAATCCGCCATGCGGCACACAGTACAAGCGGGGGCCGCGAATCCGGGGCCCTTTGACGGCTCTTCACAATCCACGGTGTAGTCGGGGTCTGAAGCCGCCGGTCTCGAGGAGGCTGCGCGCGATGTAGTGGGTGAGGTTCCGGAAGCCGAGGACGCTGCCCCGGAGGTGTTCGAGTCGGCCATCCAGGGCTTCGGTGGGCCCGTTAATCTTCGGGAGACCTCGACCCTCAACCGCGGACCGACGCGCCACCCCAGATCACCCCGCCTCTACACCCTCCACTGTGATGAGCCAGTTGTTTCCGCACTTCAAAGCCCAGCGTGACCGCATCGGTCGGGAGCGGGGCTGGGGGGCCATGGGGTCCGACGAGTTCACCAACGAGATCGAGCACGGCGCGCTGTACGTCGGGTCGCCGGAGACGGTGGCGGCCAAGATCGCCGCGACCGTGCGCGAACTCAAGGTCGA
>DYZF01000203.1 GCA_020741375.1 Tessaracoccus flavescens | reverse complement strand
GCGCAGGGTGGGCAGGTCGAGGCCACACTGTGCGAGGCCGGCTGTGGCGATGTCCTGCAGGTTGGTGGCCAGCAGAGCGTTGTTGAGCTGGCGGCCCAGGAGGTACTCGGCGGAGAGGTAGCCGATGGTCTTCACCTTGGCGTCGTGCGTCTTGCGGTTGGTCTCGAGCCAGCGCGCCATCAGGTAGTTCTTCACCGTCGACGACAGCGCAAGGTACTGGTCGTTGACAGAGGATTCGGAGAGGGTCACGCCCTGATTGGTGTTCAGTTCGTGAAGGAACTCTCGCACGAAGCCGTCGACCGAGAAGGTCGGTGCGCTGACCGGGGCCAGCGCGAGCGGGTGCGTAGGTTCAGAGGTGGGTCCCTTGGTACGGGTATCAGTATTCGGAGTTTCGTCTGCTCGGAGAGTTCCGGTGGACATGGAATCAGGCATGGGCTCAGCCTAGTTTCGTTTCGCGGGAAGGTCACATCCGAGGGGACTTAGCCCACGAAAGCCCATGTCAGGCGGAGATTGCGCTTGCGGGTGCTGGCCCGACGGCGTCGGCTGCGGCGGGATCGCCGCGCCAAATTGCCGCTATTCAGCGTGGTTGCGCGGGAGTAGAATTGGAGCCAGACGAGCGCCAAGGTCGACGCCCGTTTTGGAGGTCAGGATCATGGCTGGCACAGCTAGTCGACCACAGTCGACCGAACGTACCGAACGTCACGACGTCGCAGCCGACGCCTTCCTGTTGGCAGCGGCCGTCTTCCTTCTCGGCACCGCGATTCAAGGGGGCATGGTCACCGCCTTCGGCGGCCTGAGTACCTCCCCGGCGTGGACCGACGGCATCGGCATGCTCGCCATCCTCGCTGCTGCTTTCGGTGCCCCGCTCCTCGCCTGGCGCCTGCACGGGCACCACACTCATCTCCGCGACGGGGTCGCGGGCCTGGTGGGCGTGGTCGCGGGTCTGGTGCTGACACTGGCCTGCTTCGGCGGATTGTTCTTCTTGTTCTCGAAGGTGCCTCCGCTGTTCGAGCGTGACAAGTACGGGCCCATCGATGTGGGCGCCGTCGTCGCGATCCTTACCGTGGTCTTCCTGTGGAAGCCCGTTGGTCGCGCGATTGCGGCGCTGCGTTCTGGCCGCCGTTTCGGGGTGCCGGTGCTTCGGCTGGCGCTCTTGATCGCGCTCGTGGCTGTAGTGGTGGGCAGCTTGGTGATCGGTGGAGAAGGGGCCGAGGTCGGGTTGTGGCTCGCACCGACCGGCTTCGGGGCCGCGGCCGCGACCGTTGGCGCCGACGTCGCCCAGCGCACCTTGCTCAGGCCGCGCCCGGCCGCGTGATTCGCCGTCGATAGACTGGACGCGTGACCAGTTCGCAGGCGGTCAAGGTGGACCGCAAGGTAATCCGTTCCGACGAAGCTGATTCACCCCGCGTGGAGCGCGTTGGCAACGTGTGGCACGTGCGAGCGGTAGACCTCGCCCGCCAGGTGTTGCGCGAAAAGGACGGCTCCCACCAAGCCGGGTTCCTCGTCGAGGTGGGTTCCAAGGCAACCCAATCGATGCGCCCGCCGATCCTCTGGATGGACGGCGCCGAGCACCGCGAACAACGGGCCAAGACGGCGCGCTTCTTCGCGCCCAAGACAGTGGACCGGCGCTACCGCGAGCTGATGGATTCGCGGTCGCAGCAACTGGTCGACGACGCCGTCGCGGCGGGTGAAGTGGTGGTCGACGACTTGTCGCTGCGCTACTCAGTGGAGGTCGCGGCCCAGGTGATCGGGCTCACGAACTCACCCGTCGACGGGCTGGCCAAGCGGCTGATGCGACTGTTCAAGGTGGAGGCCGTGCACCCGGGCGGCCCGCCGCCGAGCCGGTTCCACGCGATCCGCCAGTCGGTGACGACGCTGCCCGCCGTCGGCACGTTCTTCATCAAGGACGTGCGGCCCGCGATCAAGGCCCGCAAGGCCGAGCGGCAGGAGGACGTCATCTCGCACCTCCTCGACGAGGGGTACTCGCCGCAGGAGATCCTCACCGAATGCGTCACCTACGGCGCCGCCGGCATGGTGACTACGCGCGAGTTCATCACGATGTGCGTGTGGCACCTGATGCAGAAGCCGGAGCTGCGAGCACGGTTCGTGGTGGCGGGGGAGAAGGAGCGCTACGCGATCCTCGAAGAGATCCTGCGGTTGGAGCCGATCGTCGGGCACCTCTACCGTCGCGTGCAGCACGATTTCACCATCACCGACGGCGAGCAGACGTACGAGCTGCGGGCCGGCGACCTCGTCGATTTCTACATTCGTCAGGCCAACGCCGACGACACCGTCGTGGGCGCTGATCCGCTGGCGCTGTGCCCTGGTCGCGACCTGCCGCGCGGTGTGGGTGCGGAGGTCCTGAGCTTCGGCGACGGGCCCCACAAGTGCCCCGGCAACTCGCTGGCGATCCAAGAGACCGACATCCTGCTGACCAAGCTGCTGAAGCTGGACGTCGAGATGATCGCGGAACCCGAGGTGGGCTGGGACGAGGTCATCGCGGGGTACGCCTTGCGCGGCCTGCGCCTGAAGGTCACTCGCGGGTAGACACCGGCCAAGCCTCCAGCTCGTAGGACTTCGCCCAGAACTGCTCCTCGTACCACGTGGCGTCCACGAAGGCCGTCAGCATCGCCTCGCGGGTGCCGTCGTCGGCGCCCTCGGCCGCCGCGTCCATGATCGCGATCGCCTGCGTCGTCGCGTCGCGGAACGCCGCGTCGTCGTAGGCCGCGACCCAGGGCGCGTACGCGTGATCCTTCGGGAGCGTCGCGTTGGCGGCGAGGCGCTGGCCGACGTCGGCGTACACCCAGAAGCAGGGAAGCACTGCCGCGACCCCGACCGCGTACGACTCGTACGCCGTCATCGTCTGCAGCATGTTGACGTAGCCGCGGGTCGTCGGCGACGCGACCGACGCGTGAGCGGCGTCTGCCATCACCGGATCAGCCAGCAGCGAGGCGTGCATCTCCACCTCAGCAGCGACCGCGCCGCTCGCGCTGGCCGCCCAGAAGCCAGCCTCCGACGTCGACGGCGCCCGCGTGGCGAGCATGGCCAAGGCGCGGGTGTAGCCGCGGAGGTAGAAGTCGTCCTGCACGAGGTACTCGACGAAGCGGTGCGGCTCGAGGCTGCCGTCGGCGAGTTCTGTGAGGAGGGGGAGGCGGTCGATCCGGTCGCGGATCTCAGCGGTCGCGGCCCAGGCCTGTTCGGAGAACTTCGCAATGGTGTCACCAGCTCAATTCTTCTGCAGGGCCCACCATGTGGTTCACGGGGCCGTGTCCGGTTTCGGGGGTTCGGGAGAGGCGCCACTGGGAGGCAGAGGCGAGGGCGCGCATCAGGTAGTCGCGGCCCTGTTCGACGGAGGGCAGGCGCACGCCGGTGGCCCGGGTGTCGCCGCGCTTGGCCGCGACCGCTGCGATCGCCGAGCTGAGCGTGCAGCCGGTGCCGTGGGTGTTGCGGGTGTCGATGCGGGGGCCGGTGAGCATGGCGATCTCGTCGTCGCCGTACGCCAACGCGTCCACCATCTCCTGCTCGGAGAGATGGCCGCCCTTGACCAGCGCGGCGCGCGCGCCGGCGCCGAGCAGGGCGCGGGCCTGCCGGATGATGGCGTTGGAATCGGAGGCGGGGGCCTCGCCGAGCAGCACCGCAGCCTCGGGCACGTTGGGGGTGATGAGGTCTGCGAGGGGAACCAGGCGGTCGCGCACGACGGCGACGGCCTCGTCTTCCAGCAGTGAATCACCCGAGGTGGCGACCATGACTGGATCCAGCACCACGACGCCGAAGTCGTCGCGACGCTGCTCCAGAAGGTCGGCGACGGCGGACGCCACGGCAGAGTTGGACAGCATGCCGAGTTTGGTGGCGGCCACCGGAAGATCGTCGATGACGGCGACGATCTGGTCGCGGACAAAGCCCGCGTCTACGCCTTGGGCGGCGCGGACGCCTTGGGTGTTCTGCACCGTCAACCCGGCGAGGGCGGCGGTGCCGTAGACGCCGAGGGCGGTGAAGGTCTTGAGGTCGGCTTGGATGCCGGCCCCGCCGCTGGGGTCTGACCCAGCGATGCTCAGCGCCACCTTGGGCGTGGGCGGATGGTCGATCATGAAGGCTCCCTTCGCTAGCACTACCTAGATCAGGTGTTGCGGGTGTGTTCTCAGCCCAGTTGGGCACCCCGGTGAGCCCGACCCTATCAGGGCGTCGGGAACACCCGCCGGGCTCGCGTCGGCGCAAGAGCGGCCGCCGTCGCGGCTCATGGGCGTCTACCCGAGCGGCGTCGACACCCCGATGTGTGGCACGAGGCGCAGCACGGCGGGTCGCCCCTGGCGAGCGGCGCCGACGGCGCTACCTCGCCCAGCGCTGGCTGACGGTGGAATAACGCCTAGTCGGACCAGAGTCCGAGCAGCTGCGTGGCCGCGTCGCGCGGATCCGGCGCCGACGTGATCGCGGACACGACGCAGATGCCGTCGACGCCCGTCTGGATCACCCAGCGACCGTTGACCAAGTTGATGCCGCCGATGGCAAGCGTCTTGGCCCGCCGTCTGGTGGCGACGACGAGCTCGCGGGCGCCGTCGATCCCGAGCGCCTCTGCGGTGTCGGTCTTGGTGGGGGTGGCCCAGATGGGGGACAGGCCCAGTGCGTCGGCGGTCTGGTTGGCGAGTTCTGCCTCCAATTCCTGTAGCGAGGAGATGCTGAGGCCGATCAGTAGGTCGGGGCCAAGCAGCTTGCGGGCACGCTTGATGTCGCCGTCGTCCTGGCCTTGGTGGTAGTGGAGGCCGAGCTCGGCCGCCACCTCGAGGCGATCGTTGACGACGATCGCCGCGGCCCTGCCGACGCTCATGGCCGCGCGCTCGTTGGCGGCCATGCAGGCGCGGGTGAGGGCGAGGAAGTCGTCGTGACCCAGATGCTTGTCGCGGATCTGCACCACCCCGGCGCCGCCCAGAACCGCCTGCTCCACGAAGTGCGGCACCTGTTCGGGGCCGCCAGAGAGGTCGGTGTCGGTGACGTAATAGAGACGCCAATCGACTGAGTTGGCGAGGCCGGGGCGTGCTTGCATCAGGCTTCCTCGATCGTGACGAGGCGCTCAACCTCGTCGGGGGTGAGTGCGTGGAGCGCGTCGATCCAGGCGGTGCGGAAGCTGCCGGGATGGGATGCCTCGCGGGCGGCGACGATGCCCGCCGCGCCGAAGAGGGCGTGCGCGGCGACGACGCCGTCGTGGGCTGCGTCATCTGCCGCGGCGACACAGGCCGCGACCGTCGCGCCCAGCGAGCAACCAGTACCGATCACGAGCGGCATCAGGGGGCTGCCGCCGGTGACGCGCGTGACGCGACCGTCGCTGACGATCACGTCGACGGGGCCGGAGATGGCGACGACGGCGCCGGTGTCGGTGACCAGCTGGTGGGCGGTGTCGATGGTGGCGTCCACCTCGTCGGTCGAATCCACGCCGCGACCGCCAGCGCTGGTGCCAGCCAGGCCCAGGATCTCGGAGGCGTTGGCACGGATGGCGGCGGGGCGGTTGGCGAGGAGGTCGCGGGCAAGCTGCGTGCGGACGGGAAGACCGCCGACGGCCACCGGGTCGAGCACCCACGGCCGGCCGGCCTTCTGCGCGGCTGCCGCGGCGCGGCGCATGCCGTCGTGCTGCTCGGACGAGCCGTTGCCGACGTTGATCAGCAGCGCGGACGCGATCCCGGCGAAGATCTCGGCCTCGTCGGGGAGGTCGATCATCGCGGGGGCGGCGCCGACGGCGAGCAGCACGTTGGCCGTCACCTCCGGCACGACGGTGTTGGTCATGCAGTGCACCAACGGGGTGGTGGTGCGGACGGCATCGAGGATGTGGGCAATGCGAGTCATGGTGCTCCCTTCGCTAGAACTACCTAGAGCAGGTAATGCGGGTGTGATCTCAGCCCGTTCGGGCACCCCGGCGTGGGAGACACTACCAGTGCCGGTGGGGCTCGGATCGGTGTGGGTAGCGACGCAACGGGCGCGGCCACCGGTGTTAGATGCCTTGTCCGGGTGGGGTTCTTGGTCTTGTCATCCCCGCCTGCGACAATCTCCATAGCGAGCAAGGAGGTGAGCAGGATGCGTGCCGTGATGAGTGCCCTCGTCGTGGTCGCCTTGCTCATCCTCGGAATAGGTGTCGGGGTGGCACTGATCGGCGACGATCAGGAGAGCGCCACCGTCGTCCGGATCGTCGACGGTGACACCCTCATCATCCACATCGACGGCGTCGACGAGCGGGTGCGGCTGCTCAACATCGACACTCCCGAGTCGCAAACCGACGGCGCCCCCATGGAGTGCCTCGCCGATGAGGCCACCGCATTCCTCGAGGAGCGGCTGCCCGTCGGCACCGCCGTCACGTTGGAGTTCGACGCGGAGCGCACTGACCCGTACGGGCGTCTGCTGGCCGCCGTCTTCCACGACGATCGCCTCGTGAACGCGGAGATCGCCGAGCGCGGGTTGGGGGTCGCGGTGTTGTTCGAGCCCAACCGTCGCTTCTTCGATCTGGTTCGCGAGGCGCAGAAGCGCGCGGCGGTGGCCAAGGTGGGCTTCTACGATCCCGCCATCCCCTGCTCCATGCCCGCCCAGGCGCAGGCCATCGTCGACGAGCTCAACGCGAGTGCAGGCGTCCGGCCCGTCACGGAGGCCGAGGCCTCACGCATGATTCTCGACGTCAACGGCGCCATCGCCCGGGCGGAGCGCTCATGGTTGGCGCTGCAGGCCTTGGTGGGTGCCGTCACCAGCGACGACGTGGATGTGGCCGTCGCCAACACTATCGCTGATGCCGAGATCAGGCGCTACCAACTTGAGCAGACCCGCGCGGGGTTCGAGGCTCAGGAAACCTCTGAGGATGTGCACCCCGATACTGCCGGCACGGAACTCCCGAACGACGGCGCCAGCGGGTGGGCATCCATGCCGGCTGATTCCACGCGCACTCCCACGACAGCGACGACCGACCCAACCACTTTCACCGACGCGGACGGAGGGTCCGGTCAGACGCAGACGCCGGGGCCGAAGGCGACCCCGCCCGGCCAGACGCAGACGCCGGGGCCGAAGGCGACCTCACCCGGCCAAACGCAACAACCCGGGCCCAACCCCACTCCGCCCGGCGCCACGAGGGGCCTGTCAGTCCAGCCCACGGATCCGCCGTCGCGCGCACCCAGGAGCGGCGCCACGTCGACGCCGACGGCCCAGCCAACCGACGCAGTCGATTCGGCCGTCCGGGATGTGGAAGACGCCGAGAAGGGCAAGGGGAAGCAGCCCAACCGGGGCCGACAGAACAACCCCTGACGTAGCCTTGGCGCATGTGCCGCAACATCCGCCCGCTGAACAACTTCGAGCCCCCGGCCACCTCGGACGAGGTTCACGCCGCCGCGCTCCAGTACGTCCGCAAGATCGCGGGCACCACCAAGCCCAGCAAGGCCAACGAGGATGCGTTCAACCACGCGGTCGCGGAGATCGCGCACATCACGCAGCACCTTCTGGACGATCTCGTCACCACCGCACCGCCGAAGGACCGCGAGGTGGAGGCCGAGAAGGCCAAGGCGAGGGCAGCCAAGCGCTTCGCGTCCTAGATTTCAGACCTCTCGGGTGGGCCCGAGCACGCTGCGCTGAGGCGAGCGATATCGTGAGCGTCATACCCCACTTGTGATCTCAGGAGCAGGTACATGAGCGCAGCTGAAGTGCATCCCAACGCCACGTTGACCCCGTCCAAGCTGGACCTTCTTCGGGAGTGGCTGCCGCGCCAGGCGTGGTTCGTCGGACACGTCGACGATCTTGAGCGCGTCGCGGCGTTCCGCTTCGTCGATCCCGCCGGCAAGGTGGGCCTCGACAACATGATCATCAAGTCGCGCGGCACCTCCTTCTTCGTGCCTGTGACGTGGCGCGACACCCCCAGCTCGCTCGCCAGCCTCATCGGCACGCTTGAGCACTCCGAGCTCGGCACGCGCTACTGCTACGACGCGGCCACCGACCTCACCTACCTGGCCGAGATGCGCCGCGTCATCCGCGAGGGCGACACCAACACCGCCGTCGTCGACACCGATGGCAACGCTCAGCCGCTCACCGTGAACGCGTACGGCAGCGTGGTGCCGGCAGACGTCGTGACCACGCAGGTCACCATCGTCCGCGAGATCGGCCGCGCCGCAGAGCTTCGCGACGACGTCGTCGGCACGCTCACCGCCGAATGGAACGACGGCGGACACTCGCGCCGCGAGGTGCTCGCGATCCTCAGCTGACCGGAGGTGGCGTCGTCGGGTTTCGACGGCGTCTCTGGACATGACGAACGGCCCGGCATCACGCCGGGCCGTTCGTCTGCGTCGGGAACTTAATCGCGGATGATCATCGCCATTCCGCCGAAGGCGGGGAGCGTGACGTTGAAGCCGCCCAAGTCGTCGACGACGCCCACCTTGCGGCGGGTGCTCAGGTCGAACACGCGCCCAGCCGGTAACTGCTCGGATTGGATTCGAGCTTCGAGCTTCTCGGGGCCGAAGTTGAGCGCCGTGATCTGAGTGGCGCCGATCTCCAATTCGTTGACCATGACCAGCAGCGATTTGTGGCCCACCTCGGGCACGTCCACGAGCGCCGCGGAATCGATGCCGTTGCGCTTCCTTACGCGCAGGATCTGGGCCAGGCGCGACGCGAAGGAGGTGTCGCGCTTCAACTGCTCCGGGACTGAGCCGTAGAGCGAACGAGCGCGCGGCATGCCGGAGGCGGAGCGCTTGGCGTCGGGGGCGACGCCGAGCAGGTCGTAGGCGCCGCGCTCGAGCCAGCGAGTGTCGCCGGCGGCGATGAGGCCCTTCACCTCTTCCCGGTCGAGGGGGAGCGCGCCCACGAGATCCCATCCGGACAGGGCGTAGACGCCGGGCTGCCACGCGTTGTACATGCACAGCAGGAGGTGGGCGTTCATGATGCGGCGGGTGTCGCCGTCGGTGATGGTGTCCAGATCGGTGATGCCGAGGGTGGCGGCGACGATCGACGCCGTCGTGCTGGCGATGCCGTTGGTGGTGAAGATCGCGTTGTACGGGGCGGCCTCGCCGGTGAGCTTGTCGCGCATGGTTTGGCGGATGTGCTCGGCCAGGTCCGCGCCGCGGTACTCCTCGCCGCCGAAGGTGTACATGTCGTCGCGGTGCGCCGTCGCGAAGTGGACGAGTTCATAGGTGAGCTCGTCGTGGTTCTGCATCGCGTGGACCAGCGACGCCTGATCGATGCCGAGATCCTGGGCTTCGCGCAGGACGAGGCGGAGGAACTCGGTGTCGCCGGTGCACAGCGCCACCTGGGCCGCGGGGCGGGTGATGAAGTCGTAGCTCAGATCGGGGCCGACGGCACCGGTGCGCAGGATGTCGTCCATCGCAAGGTTGAGCTCCTGGAACGTGAAGCCGCCCACCTTGCGCACCATCGAGCCGATGAGCTGGTTGGCGGCCTGCGAGAGCGGGTGCCCCTCGGACCAGGCGGGGGAGTTCACGGTGCGCTCGACGCCGAGGAAGCCGTTGGCGTCGAGGCGGAGGCCGCCGGAACCCAGATCGAGCTGCGAGTGGAGCGCGTCGCCCATGACCAGGCGCATGCCCGCGCACGTCGGGTCCAGCCAGTTGATGGTGGGCTGGCCCTCCTTGAAGTAGTGGAGGTAGACCCAGCGGCGTTCGACGCCCTTGTGGTCGACGATGGGCGGCGTGCACGACCAGTTGGTCTCCTTCACGCCGGGCTCGTAGAAGATCACCCGCTGGAGGGCGCCGATGATGAGCCCTTCGTCGGCCAGCGCCTGCTCGGCCTCGGGGGAGAGGTTGACGG
>DYZF01000202.1 GCA_020741375.1 Tessaracoccus flavescens | reverse complement strand
CAGGACGAAGTTGATCAGGTGTGAGGCGCGCAGCCAGAACGGGAAATCAGGGTTCATGGTTTCTCCACTCAAGTTGTAGAAATCATTACACCATAATCAGCGCTGCCCTGTGGAGCTTTTCCAACTTCGTTCGATCAAACCCTCACAAGTGGGTGGAGATCACTAAAACCGGTGAACGGCGACGGTGTCGCCCACCTCCACGCGGGTCACTTCTTCGGGGACGACGGCGAAGCCATCGGCCACCGCCAGGGAGGCGATCAGGTGTGATCCCGAGCCCAGCCGGTGCGACGGCGCGACGCCGTCGGGGCCGATCACGACGGGGATGAACTGACGCCTGCCGGACGGGCCGCTCCACCCGGCCGCCACCGGCAACTGTTCCGAGGGCCACTCCCCCGACCAGCCGCCCAGCTTGGCCAGTACCGGACGCACGAACGCCCACGCCGAGACGCACACGCTCACCGGGTTGCCG
Source organism: Tessaracoccus flavescens (assembly GCA_020741375.1). Taxonomy (GTDB): domain Bacteria; phylum Actinomycetota; class Actinomycetes; order Propionibacteriales; family Propionibacteriaceae; genus Arachnia; species Arachnia flavescens_A. Next base: position 2,798 of record DYZF01000202.1, on the reverse strand, counting down.
GGCAGCCCGATCATCGGCACCCGACGCCCGTCCTCCGTCCGCAGCGTGCCGGCCGCCTGCGGCTTACCCGGCTGCATGGCCACTTGAACAAACTCGACGGTGCCCTCAGTCACCAGACGCACCACCTCGAACGCCCCAACGGAGACGCCACCCGTGGTGAGAACGAGGTCGGCCGCCGTCGCCTGGCTGAGCGCCGCGACGAACGAATCAGGGTCGTCGTCGACCACCTGGCTGAGCGCCACGTCGGCGCCCCAGCCACGACACAGGCCGGCGAGCAGCACCGAGTTGGAATCGGGAATCTGGCCGAATCCGAGGGGCTGTCCGGCGGCCACCAGCTCCGCCCCCGTCGCGACGATCGCCACCCGTGGGCGACGGATCAGGGGAACCTCGGCGTAGCCCATCGATGCCGCCGACGCGCCGGCAGCCGGTGTCCAGCGCAGCCCGGCCGGAAGCACCACGTCGCCAACCGCCACATCGTCACCGGCCCGGCGGATGAACTGGCCGGGGGCGACGGACTCCAGAATCTGGACGGACTCCGGCAGCGCGACGGCACCCATGGGCTGATCCGTGATTTCAACCTGAGCGACGGCGTCGGCCCCGGGCGGGAACGGTGCTCCCGTCATGATCCGGGCCGCTTCCCCCTCGCCCACCGTGGGGACGCTCAGCGCGCCGGCCGGGATGTCGCCGACGATGCGGAGCCGGGCCCCCTGGCGCACGTCGGCCGAGCGCACCGCGAATCCGTCCATCGACGAGTTGTCGAACGGGGGCACCGCGAGGCGCGCCGCGAGGCCGTCGGCCAGCACGCGACCGACCCCATCGCCGATGGGCGTCTGTTCGGCGGGGAGTTGCCCCACCAGCGCTAGAACGCGTTCCAGATGCTGCTCAATGGTGAGCACGGGACCTCCTCAGGGGTAGCACCGACCAACGGCCGGCGGCGGCGTCGAGCACCATCACCCGGCCGACGAGCGGGCGGCCGAACCCGGCCAACAGTTTGATCGCCTCGGTGGCCTCCAGCGCGCCGATCTGCCCCACCATGGCGCCGAGGACGCCGATGTCGGTGGCCTTCGGATACTCGCCGTCGGCCGGCTCGGAGGGGATGAGATCGCGGAGGTAGATGGTTTCGCCATGTTCGTCGGGCACACCGAACACCGAGCACTGTCCCTGCATGCCGACGGCGGTCGCCCACACCAGCCGGGCCCCGACATCCTCGGCGGCATCAGAGATGAGGAACTTCGCGCCGAACGTGTCGCAGCAGTCGAGGATCAGGTCGTAGCCCACGAACAGCTCCCGGGCGCGCTCTGGCGTCAGCATCTCGGGGTGGACCTCGACGGTCACCTCCGGGTTCAGCGCGCGCAGCCGCTCCGCCGCCGATTCCGCCTTGTTGCGGCCCAGCTCGGTGTGCAGGATCTGGCGCTGCATGTTCTTGAGCTCCACATGGTCGCCGTCGACCACTCCGATCCGGCCGACGCCAGCGGCCGCCAAGTACGGCAGGGCTGCCGACCCGAGCCCTCCAGCGCCCACAACCAGAACCGATGAACGCAGCAGCCGCTCCTGCCCCTCCACGCCCATGCCGACGACGTCGACATTGCGGACGTAGCGCTCGCTCTGTTCCGGCGTCAGGGGCATTGAGACCACTCGTAGGTGCCGTCGGCGAGGAACTGCTTCTTCCAGATCGGCAGCACCTCCTTGACGCGGTCCACCAGATCCGACGCGCAGTCGAACGCCTGGCGGCGGTGTGATGCCGAGACCGCGACATACAGCGCGATGCCGCCGATGCCTAGTGAGCCGACGCGATGCTGGGCCGCGACCGCGTGGACGCCCTCGCGCTGAGAGAACTCGGCCACGACGTCCTTCATGACGCCGTCGGCCGACGGGTGGCCGACGTACTCGATGCCGGTGACGGCGTGGCCATGATCGTGGTTGCGGACGATGCCGGAGAAGGTCACAACCCCGCCGGCTCTGTCGTCTGCGACGACGGCGAGGAGTTCAGCGGGATCGATGTCGACGTCGGTGACGCCGGCGAACGTGTTCATGCCCTGCTCCTATCCGCCGGCGAAGGGCGGGAGGACGTCGAGGCGGGTCACGTCGCTGAGGTCGCGGCCAAGATCGTTGACTCGGACCCCGTCGGCCAGCAGTGCGCACACCTTCAAGACGGTGGCGAGGCGCTCGTTGGCGTCACCGAGAGCGGCGACGACGTCGGCTGCCGTCTTGCCCGAGGCGTCGACGGTGCTGGTCTCCATGCCGGCGGCGTCGGCCGCGCCGGCGAAGAAACGGACTTCCATGGTGCTCCTGGGGTTAGCCGCCGATGGCGCTCATCGGTCGGTCGGGTTGCTCGAATCCGGGCTCGTCGATGCCGTGGGCACGGGGCTTGGCCCGGTGGGCGCCCAGCCATGCGTCGGCGATGTCGTCGTCGGTGCCACCGCCACGGAGGATGGCTCGAAGATCGGTCTCGGTGCGCGAGAACAGGCACGTGCGGACCTGCCCGTCGGACGTGATCCGGGTGCGGTCACAGGCGCCGCAGAAGGGGTTGGTCACAGACGCGATGACGCCCAATCGCCCGCCCGGCTGCGTGGCATCGGGCGCGACGGCCCACACCTCTGCAGGTGCCGCACCACGCGGCTCATCGAGGGGCGTGAGCGTGAACCGCTCCCCCAGCGCCGCGAGGATCTCGGAGGCCGTGACCATGCCGTCGCGTACCCACTCGTGCTTGGGGCCCAACGGCATCTGCTCGATGAACCGCAACTCGTAGCCACGCTCCAAGCAGAACTGGGCCAGCGGAACGATGTCCACCTCATTCT
>DYZF01000201.1 GCA_020741375.1 Tessaracoccus flavescens | reverse complement strand
GCTCGCATGGCCCCGGACTGGTCAGCGTCGCCCCCGGCGCCTCGGGCCACGCTGAAGGCGATCAGGCCGATGATGGCGTGCACAATGCCGTTGGCCACGTGGCCGGCGGCCGCGACCCCTGCCGCGACCGGGCTGTCCTCGAGCTTCCGGGCGTGGCGTTCCACTGTTTCGCGCTTGCTCACTGGCTCACCTTCATCACTTCAGCAGCCGCGACATGCGTCGGTCGGCCAAGGGTTTTCCGCCGGTTTGGCAGCCGGGGCAGTACTGCAGCGACGAATCGGCGAAGGAGACCTCCGCGATCGTCGCGCCGCACACGTCGCAGGGCTCGCCCGTGCGGCCGTGGACGCGCATGTGGGCACGCTTGGTGTCTTTCAGCTGGTCGATGCCGCGACCACTGGCGGCGTCGACGGCGTCAGCCAGGACTGTGCGGAGGTGCCCGTAGAGGGATTCGACGGCGTCGTCGTCGAGGCTGTTGGCAGGCTTGAACGGTGACAGCTTGGCGGCGTGGAGGATCTCGTCGCTGTAGGCGTTGCCGATACCCGCAAGGGTCTTCTGGTCGCGCAGCACGCCCTTGATCTGGGCGCGACCGGCACGCTGGAGCACGTCGCGGAGATCGGCGACGGTGAACTCAGGGGCGGTGGGATCTGGGCCGAGGGCGGCGATGCCGGGCACGTCGCTGGGGATGTCTACGACGTAGAGGGCGAGGTGTTTCTGGGTGCCGGCCTCGGTGATGCTGAGGCCGGAATCGTCATCGAGGACGAGCCGTAGCGCCAAGCCGGACTTGCCAGGGCGGGCGGGCACCTTGGGTGCGACGTCGTGCCACGTCACCCATCCGGCACGGGCGAGGTGGAAGATCAGGTGGATGCCTTGGGCTTCGATGTCGACGAACTTGCCGTGTCTGGTGACGCCGTCGATCTCGAGGCCGGCGAGCGCGTCGAGGCCGATCTTGAAGGTCTTGAGCGCCGAGAAGGAGACGAGGTGGCCGGCGGCGATCACCTTGCCGCTCAGTTTCTCGTCGAGCACGCCGGCCAGCGCGGCGACTTCGGGCATCTCGGGCATCAGCGACCTCCTCCGCCGCCCAGTATGTCTGAGGCCGGCGCGCCGCGGTAGGGGGAAAGCGGGTCTGCTGCCATCGCGGCGTCGAATCGGGCGAGCAGTTCCGCGCCTTGCCACCGGCCGGTTGACCAGGGCTGGTGCGGGAGGCGGAGGGCTCGATGGAGGCGGGTGAGGTACTCCTCGCGCGGAATCTCGAACGCGCCCATCGTGCCAAGATGCTCGGTGAGCCACTGCACGTCGAGCAGCGTCACGCCCATCTGGAGGAGGTGCGTGACGAGCCGGATCAACGCGACCTTGGACGCGTCGCGGCCCAACTCAGGATCGTGGAACATGGATTCGCCGGCGAAGACACCGTGGGCGTGCACGCCGTACAGCCCACCGACGAGCCGGCCCGCGTCGTCCCAGACCTCCACGGAATGCGCGACCCCTTCCGCCGCCAGCTTGCGGTAGGCGAGGTGGATGCGCGAATCGATCCAGGCGCCGTCGCGATCCGGATTGGCGCAGGCCGCGATGACGCCGTCGAAATCCTCGTCGACGGTGGTGAGGTAGCGCTTGGCGGACTTCCGCAGCGACCGGGTGACCCGCAGCCCACGCAGCGGAAGGATGCCGCGCAGCATGGGCGACCACCACCCCATCGCCGGCGGCTCGAGCCCATCGACGGGCATCGGGAAGACGCCGCAGTAGTAGCCCTCGTAGGCGATGTGCGCGTCGAACTGCTCCGACCAGCCGATCAAATCTTGGCGCGGCCAGCCCGCTGGCTCACCGAATGCCTGACCGACCATTGCTCCAGTGTGGCAGCGATCAGTGACAAACCAGGGTTATCCAGGGGTCGACCGGTTTGGCGCCGTGTGGGAACCTTGGGGATGAAAGGGGCGCCCCATGACTCAGCCACATCAGCACAACGCACTTGTCGTCGCCGAGGGGATCACGGCGGACGTCTTCCACGAGCTCCTCGACCTGGCGATCGAAGGCAAGGGCAAGCTCCCGGGCGCGAAGCAGGCCGCGAAGGAACTGCTGGGCAAGCGCGGCGACGCTGAGGCCGCCATTCAGCGGATGCTGCAGTCGCACGTCGCGATGGCGGGCGGGCAAGGGTTCGCCACTAACTGGGGCGGCTTTCTGGTGTCGCTGGCGATGATCCCCGCGAATATCGCCGCCTCCACGTTCCTTCAGGCCCGCCTGGTGGCCGGCATTGCGCACCTCCGCGGCTTTGAGCTGAGCGACCAGCGCGTCCGCACCGCCATATTGATGGTGATGCTCGGCCCCGGCGGCAACGCCGAACTCATCTCCAAGGGCGTGCTGCCGTCGTCGCCCCTCGTGGTCGCGACGGCTCCCGTCTTCGACGCACGGCTCGACGGGCAGGTGTCGCGGGCGCTGCTGGACCGGGCCATGAATCAGGTGACGGGCAAGCGTCTCGGCGTGTGGGTCGGCAAGCGGATCCCGTTCGTGGGTGGCGGCGTGGGCGCCGCCGTCGACGGCTGGGCCACGCACGTGATCGGCCAGCACGCGCTCAAGGAGTTCCCGAGCCGCCGGCCGAAGCTGGCCGCCGCCGTCGTAGTCACCGACGACTAAGCCCCGTTGCTCCAGACTCGCGGGACGCGGTCGGTGATGAGGCAGGTCACCTCGTAGGTGATTGTGCCCATCAGATCGGCCAATTCCTCGACGCCGATGCGCTCGTCGCCGCTGCGGCCCATCAACACCACTTCGTCCCCCACCGCGACCGGTGGCACCTCGGGTCCGAGATCGAGCATCGTCTGATCCATGCACACGCGGCCCACGATGGGATAGGAACGGCCGTCGATCAGCATCCGGCCCCTCGACGACAACAGGCGCGAGTATCCGTCCCCGTAGCCGACGGCGACCGTCGCGATCCACGTGTCCCCCGGCGCCGTCCACGTGCGGCCGTAGCCCACGGTCTCCCCCGCCGCGATGCGCTTGAGGAAGGTGACCCGCGACGTCCACCGGCCGACGTCGCGCAGCGGGCGGGTGGGGACGGTGTCGGCGTCGGGGTACGAGCCGTAGATCATGATGCCGGGGCGCACCATCGTGGTGCGGCCGAGGTCGTGGCCCAGGACGGCGCCGGAGTTGGCGGCGTGGATCAGCTCGATCGGGCCCAGGTAGTTCTCCACATCCGCGACCGCCGCGTCGAAGCGGGCGAGCTGGTCGCGGGTGAACGCCTCGCCGTCGGTCACGTCGCTGATCGGGAGATGAGTGAACACCCCGCCCACACGCACATTGGGCGATCCGGCCAGCAGCTCGGCCAAAGCGACGGCGTCGCCCGGCTCGGCGCCGACGCGGCGCATGCCGGTGTCTAGTTTCAGGTGCACGTCGGCGACGAGCCCGAGGGCTGCGGCGGCGTCCTGCGCCGCCCGGATGGCGGCCTCGTCGCCCACGGAGAGCGTGATGGTGGCTGCGAGGGCGTCGGCGAGATCGTCGGTCAGGGTGGGGGTGAACTTGAGGATGGGCAGCGTGATCCCGGCGGCACGCAGGGCCGCGCCTTCCGCCGTCGTGGCGATGCCCAGCCAGTCGGCCGAGCCGCGCTCCTCGATGCTCCGCGCCACCGCCACCAGACCGTGTCCGTAGGCGTTGGCCTTGACCGCCGCCAGCACCTTTCGCCCGCCGGCCAGCTCGCGTGCAGTGGCGAGGTTGGCGGCGATGGCGTCGAGGTCGACGTGGAACTGGGTGGGCGCGGGCATGTTCCTAG
>DYZF01000200.1 GCA_020741375.1 Tessaracoccus flavescens | reverse complement strand
TGTGGCGGGGATGGGGCCTTCTCGCCCAGGGGCTGTTCACGCGCTTATCGCGCGCGCGAACGCCCCGATGCCCGACCCACCGCGAAGGCCCCATCCCCGCCCCACTCTCGAACTGCTGGCGTCAGTCTCCGCGCCGAGAGTTGCTACGCCGCCCCGTCGCGACGGACCATCTCCGCCCCAGTCCTCGCTTGCCAGCGGTAGTCCGCGCGCGCCTTGGTTTGAGCACTAATCAAGGCTCAACGGGCGACACGCCCGAGATCGTCGGCGTGTCGCGGATTGAGCCTTAACAACTGCTCATCTGGTCGGTGCTGGCCGCGCCCTTCGTCAGCGCTCTGCCCTGTTGCTCAGGGAGCGGGTGGGCGTCGTCGCTGCTCAAGCCGGGGGGCCGGGCTCAGCGAGGGCTCAAGCGGTTGGCTTGTGGACCTCGACCGCGATCTGGTTGCCCTCGTCGTCGCGGTGCACCACCAAGGCCTCGCCGACGACCATCGCGCGCGGCTTCAAATCCAAGCCCCGGTACATCGACGGCAGCACCGGGCGGTGGCCGCAGACGGCGGTGGCGTCGTCCATTGAGTCGAACAGGTTGGAGACGTACTTCTCCACCTCGCGCGGCGCCACCGTTCCCTCCTCCTCGGTCAGGACGTCCTCGGTGATGACTTCCTTGCCGATGGACTGCGCGTACGGCTTCAACGTCTCGACGCAGCGCGTCGACGACGACGAGTACAGGTGCTGCACGTCGTAGGCGCTCAGCAGCTGGATCAGCTCCTTCGCCTGGCGTCGGCCGCGACCGGTGAGCCGTCGCTTCTGATCCGGCCCGCTCCAGTCCTTCCGGAGCATCGCCTTGCCATGGCGCACCAGCACGAGCGCCGTCGTGCGCGGCAGCAACAGCGCCGCCGACAGCACCCGACGCTCGTCGGCGTACGTGAGCCGGCGCATGGCCTTGTCGATCTTGACCCAGCGGACCTTGTCCACCTCGTCGTCGGGCTCGCGAGGAGATTCGTCGATCACCTCGGCGCGCCAGTACTCGACCGACTTCGGCCCCTTCGCCACGTTGTACTTGATCGTCGGCAGCCGGACGCCCAAGCGGACGCGCACGCCCGTCTCCTCGAGCACCTCGCGGACGGCGGTCTGCGGCGGCAGTTCGTCCACCTCGCCCTTGCCTTTCGGTAGGGACCAGTCGTCGTAGGCGGCGCGGTGAATGATGAGCACCTCGGTGTCGTCGCCCTCGCCACGAAGGACGACGGCGCCGGCGGCGCGGATGGCAGGACGCTTGGTCATCGCGTGATCAACGGGCCCGACGGGAGGCCGCTTGCTGGATGAGCGCTTCCTGAATGTCGGTCAGGGGCTGACCGTCCTCATCAGTGGTGTGCGCGGTCCACGTCGAATCGTGGAGCTCCCAGTGCACCGTCGTGGGCGCGAACGCGAACTCGAACAGATCCTCGACCTGCTGCACGTGGGCCGGGTTGGTGATGCCGACGATGGCCTCGACGCGACGGTCGAGGTTGCGGTGCATGAGGTCCGCCGAGCCGATGCCGACGGTGGGCCGCCCGCCGCCCGCGAACCAGAACAGGCGCGAGTGCTCCAGGAAGCGTCCGAGGATGGAACGCACCCGGATGTTGTCGCTCAAGCCGGGGACGCCCGGGCGGATGGTGCAGATGCCGCGCACCCACATGTCCACCGGCACGCCGGCCTGCGACGCCTTGTACAGCGCGTCGATGATGGCCTCGTCGACGACTGAGTTCACCTTGATCTTGATGCCGCTGGGCAGCCCGGCCTTGTGGTTGGCGATCTCCTTGTCGATGTAGGAGAGCAGGCCGGTGCGGATGCCGTGCGGCGCGACGAGCAGGCGACGGTAGTGCGTCTCCTGCGTCATGCCCGAGAGGTGGTTGAACAGGCGCGCGACGTCGTCGGTGATGATCGGGTTGGACGTGAGCAGGCCCATGTCCTCGTACTGGCGCGCGGTCTTCGGGTTGTAGTTGCCGGTGCCGATGTGCGCGTAACGACGCAGCCCGTCGGCCTCCTCGCGCACCACCATCGACAGCTTGCAGTGCGTCTTCAGCCCGACCATGCCGTAGACGACGTGGACGCCATACTTCTCCAGCTTGCGCGCCCAGCCGATGTTGTTCTGCTCATCGAAGCGGGCCTTGATCTCGACGATCGCCAGCACCTGCTTGCCGGCCTCGGCGGCCTCGATGAGGGCGTCGACGATGGGCGAATCGCCCGACGTGCGGTAGAGGGTCTGCTTGATCGCCAGCACCGCCGGGTCTGCCGCGGCCTGCTCGATGAACCGCTGCACGGAGGTGGCGAACGAGTCGTACGGGTGCTGCACCAGCACGTCGCGCAGCTTGAGCGCCTTGAACATGTCGGCGGGGCTGGCGCTCTCCACCTCGGCGAGATCCGGGTGGGTGATCGGCAGGAAGTTGGGGTACTTCAGATCCTCGCGGTTGGAATCGCTGAGCGAAAAGAGACCGGTGAGGTCCAGCGGCGCGGGGAGTCGGAACACCTCGTCCTCGCTGATGTCGAGCTCGGCCATGATCATGGCCAGCATCTGCTCGTCGATGTCGTCCTGCACCTCAAGGCGCACCGGCGGACGGCCAACCTTGCGTCGGAGCAGCTCCTTCTCCAGTGCGAAGAGGAGGTTCTCGGCGTCGTCCTCTTCCACCTCGATGTCCTCGTTGCGGGTGACGCGGAACGTGGTGTGCGAGACCACCTGCATGCCCGTGAACAGTTGGCCGAGGTGGCGGGAGATGATCTCTTCGAGCGGCAGGAAGCGGCCCTCGGCGAGCTTCACCAGCCGCGACAGCACCGGCGGCACCTTCACGCGGGCGAATTGGCGGCTGCCGGTCTGCGGGTTGCGCAGCAGGACGGCCAAGTTGATCGAGAGGCCGGAGATGTAGGGGAAGGGGTGCGACGGGTCGACGGCGAGCGGCGTGAGCACGGGGAAGATGCGCTCGGCGAACAGCGCCCGCATCTTGTCCTTCTCCGCGGCGGTGAGCTGATCCCATTTGAGAATCTCGATGCCCTCGCGGGCGAGCGCCGGGCGGATGTCGTCCTGGAAGATCCGCGACTGCTCCTGCACCAGCGCGCCGATCTCCGTCAGCAACTCGGCATGCAGTTCACCGGGCATCTTGCCGGTGACGGTGGGCACCGCGACCCCGGCCGCGATGCGACGCTTCAGGCCGGCCACGCGGACCATGAAGAACTCGTCCAGGTTGGAGGAGAAGATCGCAACGAACTTGGCGCGCTCGATCAGCGGCACGCGCTGGGCGTCGCGGGCCTGATCCAGCACCCGGTTGTTGAACGCCAGCCACGACAGCTCACGGTCGAGGTAACGATCCGCGGGCAGGTTGGTCTCGCTCACTTCAGCCTCTCTGGAGTCGGTAGCTCGTATCGGTTTGGGCGACGGTGAAGCCGGAGTTGGTGTACATCCGCACCACCCGCTCCTGATCGCCTTCAACGTACAGCTGAACCCTATCGTCGCCAGCCCGATGGAGATGAGCAAGCCCCGCCTCAAGCAGCACGCGGCCCAGACCCTTGCCCTCGAACGCGCTCGCGACCGCCAACACGTACACCTCGCCCATGCCGTCGCCGTGGCGCTTGGTCCAGTGGAACCCGGCGAGGACGCCGTCGCGCTTGGCGAGGATCAGCCCCTCCGGATCGAACCACGGCTGCCGGGTGAGATCGAGGAACTCGTTGACGGTGAGCCGCCCCTGCTCGGGGTGGTGGGCGAAGGCCTCGGCGTTGACCGCAACCACGGCCTCAGCGTCGGCCGGCGTGTAGCTGGTGAGTTCGAAGCCTTCCGGCACGGCGGGTGCGTCGACGGCGTCGAGCGCCTTCTCCATCCGCAACAGTTCGCGCACCGGGGTGAGGCCGACGCGCTTGGCCAGCGCCGCAGCGCCAGGCAGGGTGCCGAACGCCCACACGGAGGAATCGGGGTGGGCGCGCAGCGCCTCTTCGGCGAGCTCGGTGCCCACGCCTTGACGGCGAAAATCCGGGTGCACGCCGAGCAGGAGGGTGCCGTCGCGTTCGTCGACGACGACGAACCCGTGCGGTTCGGAGCGCTTCCCGTAGAAGAAGAAATCGGCCTCGCGCAGCCCTTGGATGCCGAGGGCGGCGGATTCGTTGATGGGGGAGACGCCGTCGTGGGCTTCGATCTCTGACGTGAGCGTGCGCAGGATCTCCTGCATGGACGGCGTCAGAGCGTCAAGGCTAACCAGCACGATGTACCTCTCTGACACTGGCGAAGCGATACCCGACGTTGCGCACAGTGCCGATGTAGTAGTCGAACTGCCCGAGCTTAGCCCTCAGGCGGCGGACGTGAACATCCACTGTACGGGTGCCGCCGTAGTAGTTGTACCCCCACACCTGGCTCACCAGCGTCTCGCGCGACAGCACGCGGCCCGGGTGCGCCATCAGGTAGCGAAGCAGTTCGAACTCGGTGTACGTGAGGTCCAGCGGCGCTCCCTCGAGCGTGGCCGAGTAGGCGGCGGCGTCGATCCGGATGGGGCCGGCGACGTGCACGTCCGGGTCTGCGCCGACGCGGGTCAGGACGCGCAGTCGGGCATCGTACTCGCCGGGTTCCGAGCCGTCGGTGATGAAATCGGTGAATCCCCACTCCGGCGACACCACGGGAAGGCCGGACAGCGACACCAGTAGCAGCACCGGGCAGGCGCCGTTCTGCGACAGCGTCTGGCACGCGGCGCGAGCCCCAGGGAGGTCCGAGCGGCCGTCCACCACCATGACGTCGGCCGCAGCCTCGACCAGCGCGGCGGACGCCGTCGGGCTGACCGAGACCGAATGGGAGAGGAGGGTGAGCTCGGCGGGAGGGGCTCCTGAGGAGATAAAAACAACGTTGCTCACGTTTCCCCTCCTCCCGGCGTAACGCACCTATCCTAACGGCACATTGCCCTTCCTCCTCCGCCGCTGCCCAGCGCGACTAGGCTGGCGCGCATGAAGCAGCGCGTCCCGGACGAATATTTCCGGCCGCACGCTGAGTCCGACGACGTCAGCAGCGGCTCGCCGCGCCGTCGCTCGGAGCCATCTGGTGTGAAGGCGGTGCCCGCGTCCAAGGTGCGCGACGGCATCACCGCCCGGGCGCTCGCCATCATCCTCGTGCTGACCTTCGCGCTCGCCTACGTGGTGGGGCGCCTGTTCGTGTTCCCGGCCGTGACCACCGCGGCGCCGGCCAGCCCGGCGCCCAGCGCCACCGCGCCCGGGTCCGCCACCGCCACCTCGACGCCAGACCCGCTGGCGCCATACGACGGCAACGTCGTTCCCGTGACCGCGGCGAACGTCACCGGCGAGTGCCTGCAGGGATGGAGCGCGAATCCGCCCAGCGGGCTGATCGACAACGAGGCCACCACGTATTGGAGCTGCGACGGCAGCGGCGTCATCGAAACGTTGGTGTTCGAGTTCGACCGCTCCGTCGACATCGTGGGCATGCGCATCGTCAACGGCAACACCGTCGTGCCAGACCGGTACTTGGCGGAGCGGCGGATCCTGTCGGTGCGCTGGACCTTCCCCGACGGCAGCTACTTCGATCAAGGCCTGGCTGCCAGCAACCGCTCGCTGCAGGAGGTGCGGATCCCCGCGCACGCCACGGGCAGCGTCATGATGCAGATCCTCGACAGCACGCCGTCGGGAACCTCCAGCGCCGACGCCAATCAGGTGTCGATCAGCGCGCTCGAATTCCTCGAGCGGGGGTGATCACTCCCAGTTCTGGGAGTCGATGAGGATGGTGATGGGGCCGTCGTTGACCGAGGCCACCTCCATGTGGGCGCCGAACCTGCCCCGGCCGACGGTCGCGCCCAGCGCCTCCAGTTGAGTGCACAATTCCTCGACGAGCGGCTCGCTCTGCTCACCCTTGGCCGCGCGGCTCCACGAGGGGCGCCGTCCCTTCTTGGTGGAGGCGTACAGGGTGAACTGGCTCACCACGAGGATCGGGGCGTCGACGTCGCTGGCGGAGGCTTCGTCGTCGAGGATCCGCAGGCCCCAAATCTTGCGCGCGATCGCCGCGGCGTCGTCGACGGTGTCGTCGTGGCCCACGCCCGCCAACACCAGGAGACCCTGCTTCGGTAGTTCGGCGATCACCTCGCCGTCCACCGTCACTGAGGCACTCGACACTCTCGTCACCACGACACGCATGGGCTCCATTGTGGTGGAAGTTAGACTGTCGCGCATGGCTGCTGTTCTGGTGTGGGTGCTGATCGTCGCGACGGTTGCGCTGGGCATCGGAACCCTCATCGCGCTCGTGTTCACACTGATCGGGCTGCGGCGTCAGGTGCAAGGAGAGAAGAAGTGAATCTGGATGACATCGAGGTCCCCGAGGGACTGAACCCGGCGCTCCGGGCGCTCGGCTGGATGGTCGGCCGCTGGGAGGGCACCGGCAACGGGCAGGACCATGAGGGCAACGATTTCGAGTTCGAGCAGCGCATCGAGTTCAGCCACAACGGCGGCGACTACCTGTACTACGCCTCCCAGACGTTCAAGCTGGGCGAGGAAGGGGCCGAGCAGGTTCCGCTGGGCATGGAGACCGGCTTCTGGCGCCCCAAGGCCGACGCCACCATCGAGGTCTTCCTCGCCAGCGCCGACGGCTGGGCCGAGGCGCTCACCGGTCGCATTCAGGTGACGCGCATCGATTTGATGACCCAGCAGGGCACGGTTGTGCGCACCAACGCGGCCGCCGTCGGCTACAACGCCGGCACCCGCCTGTATGGGCAGGTTGAGGGCGACCTCATGTATGCGCTGGACCGCGAGACCGACGATCACGAGATGCGCCCGCACATGTGGGCCCGGTTGAAGCGTGTCTGACGCGAGGGTCGCCGTCGACGACGGGATCGACGCCGGCCTCACCTGGCACTTCGGCAATCCGGTGGCGGAGGCCCGCGCCGTGGCGAACGGCCAGGGCGTCGTCGATCTGCGCAACCGTGAGGTGATCGAGGTGAGCGGCGCGGACCGCCTGACGTGGCTGCACTCGCTGACGTCGCAGCACCTGTCGGATCTGGCTGTCGGTGAGGCGACGACGGCGCTGATCCTGTCGCCCACGGGGCACATCGAGCACGTGATGCACGGTGTCGACGACGGTGAATCCTTCCTCGCATGGACGGAGCCGGGGCGCGCCGACGAGTTGGTCGGGTTCCTCACCCGGATGCGGTTCATGATGAAGGTTGAGGTGGCCCGCCGCGACGACCTCCGGCTCGTGTGGGCCGGCCACGGCGTCGGCCTCGCTCCGCAGTGGCGGGTTCGGGATTCCGAGCTGGGCGGCTCCGACGTCTTCCTCCCCGTGGACGCGGACTTGCCGGACACCGTCGGCCTGTGGGCGTTCGACTCCCTGCGGATCGCGGCGGGGGTGCCGCGCATCTTCGTCGACACAGATTTCAAGACCATCCCCAACGAGATCGGCCTCGTGGGCACCCACCTCAACAAGGGCTGCTACCGGGGCCAGGAGACGGTGGCGCGGGTGCACAACTTGGGCCGCCCGCCGCGTCGTTTGGTGCAGTTGCTGCTCGACGGTTCGCAGTCGGCGTTGCCCGCCGTCGGTGCCGATATCGAGCTCGACGGCAAACGCGTCGGGTTCGTCGGCTCCTCGGCTCGTCACCACGAGCTGGGCCCCATCGCGCTGGGGCTGGTGAAGCGCAACATCGACGTCGGCGTCACGCTGCTCGTCGACGGCATCCCCGCCGCCCAAGAGGCGCTGGTCGACCCGGATGTCGGCCTGCACGTCCGCCCGGTTCTGGGCTGACTCCCCTTCGCCGGATCCCTGACGACGGGCAACGCCCCCGGACGAACCGGGGGCGTTGCTGCGTTTCGGGGTTGGCCTGCAGGCCGACGAGGATCAGGCGAGGGCGCCGAGAGCCTTGTCGTAATCGGGCTCGGTGGTGGTTTCGGCCACCTGCTCGGTGTAGACGACCTTGCCGTCCTTGTCGATGACGACAACCGCACGCGAGAGCAGACCCTGCAGCGGGCCGTCGGTGAAGGTGACGCCGTACGTCTCGCCGAAGTTGGTCTTGAAGTCTGACGCGACCACGACGTTCTCGATGCCCTCAGCGCCGCAGAAGCGGTTGAGCGCGAACGGGAGGTCCCGCGAGATGCAGACCACCTTGGTGCCGTCGAGGGCGGCGGCCTTCTCGTTGAAGGTGCGCACGCTCATCGCGCACACGCCGGTGTCGACGGACGGGAAGATGTTGAGGACAACCTGCTGGCCCTCGAAATCGGAGAGCTTGACGGGAGCGAGGTCCGTGCCCGTGACCTCAAATGCGGGGGCATCGCTGCCGACGGCGGGCAGTTCGCCCACGGAGTTGACGGGGTTTCCCTTGAACTTAATCTCAGCCATGCGTCGATCTTTGCCGATGGATGCAAATCTCGCCAGCCCCTTCGATACGGTGGCCGCATGAGCCAGCACAACCTGCGCGAATACATCGACCAACTACGCGAAGAAGGCTTCTCCGTTGCCGATGTGCATGGCGAGGATCCCTACCTGATCGATCCCGGCGGCAACGCCGTCGAAACATGGCGCGACAAGTACCCCTACGACGAGCTGCTGAGCCGTCGCGAGTACGAGGCGGAGAAGCGCCAACTGCAGATCGAGCTGCTGAAGTTTCAGTACGCCGCGCAGGATTCGGGCACGAAGCACATCATCATCTTCGAGGGTCGCGACGCCGCAGGTAAGGGTGGTGCGATCAAGCGGTTCACGGAGCACCTGAACCCGCGGACGGCGCGCGTGGTGGCGCTGGCGGCGCCGACGGAGCGCGAGCGGGGGCAGTGGTACTTCCAGCGGTACGTGCAGCACCTGCCCACCAACGGCGAGATCGTGCTGTTCGACCGCTCCTGGTACAACCGGGCCGGCGTCGAGCGCGTGATGGGCTTCTGCACTGACGAGGAATACAACATCTTCGTCCACCAGGCGCCGATCTTCGAGGAGATGCTGATCGAATCCGGGATCACGGTGACGAAGCTGTGGTTCTCGGTGACGCAGCGCGAGCAGCGCACCCGGTTCGCGATCCGGCAGATCGATCCGGTGCGGCAGTGGAAGCTGTCGCCGATGGATCTCGAATCGCTGGGGCGTTGGGAGGATTACACGGAGGCGAAGACGGCGATGCTGCGGTTCACGGACACGGCGATCGCGCCGTGGTACCGGATCAAGAGCAACGACAAGAAGCGCGCCCGGTTGAACGCGATGCGCCTGTTCCTGGATCTGCACGAGTACGAGGGCAAGGATCACTCGGTGATCAAGCCGACGGACCCGCTGATTGTGCAGCGCGGCTCGAAGGCACGCTTGGCCGCGGAGGCGGCGGATCAGGCTCGTGCCGAGGCCTTGGGCGATCAGCCGGAGGCCGAGCATGGAGGCTTCGACGACGACTGAGATCGGCGCCACATGTCGTCGCTGCCGACGAAGGGCGCTAGCGGAGGTGCCCCAACGCCGCGATGGCGTCGGCGACCACGCGCAAGTCGTTGTTGATCACGCGCTGGGAGTTGGCAGAGGCGCTGATGCCGAGCCGGTCCGCGACCGCCGCGTTGTCTTCACCCGACAGCACCCCCTTGAGGCTTTCGACGACGCCCGGCTTCAGGCGGGCGACATGCGCGTCGATGAGGCGGGTCAGGGCGTCGGCGACCCTGCTGTCCGAGGAGCTGGCGCCGTCGGCCCGGCGGCCGTCGCGGATCGCCGTCCGAGCCGACTCGTATCCCTTGCGGTGGGCCTGCTCCTTCACCCAATCGATGGCCTCGCGCGCCAACCACCACGCCGAGCCGTCCTGGATGCCTAGATCTGAGTCCACCACCTCGACGGCGCCGCCCCCGATCCCGACCCGAGCGTCCCAGCGCGGAGCCAGCGCGAGCCGGAAGGTGTAGCTGGCGGCGAGCGCGTCGCCGAGCGTTGAGTAGACGCCTTGGAGTTCGTCGCCGACGGTGGGCCGTAGGGGATCGACGGCGGGGTGCCGTTCATTGGCGACGGCCGCGGCGTCCTGAAGGGCTTGGTGCAGGGCGGCTCTGTCGCCGGATCGCGACGACACGACGTCGATCAGCAGTGCTACAGCAGAATCCTTCATTCTCTCCACATGTAGAGAATACCTTAAACAGTGAGTAATGAAGGAAATAGCTGCAGAAGGGCTATCGGGGACGCCTTGACGCATGCCTCGCGCCGGCAGCCCGCTAGGCGGCCTTAGTCGGTCAGCTCGTCCAACTCTCGTGCGAGGTTGGCCCGCGCTTGGTCCTGCCACAGCTCACGGCCCAGCGCCGACGAGTAGAACCACTCGCGCCCGAGGAAGCCGCGGAGGAACGCACCGCGACCCTGTTTCCATTGCTCGTCCGTGATCTGCGGCAGTTCGGCGCGAATGCCCGCGACGTTGCGGCTGTAGATCTCCCACGGTGCGCCGAGGCCGCTGAGGTCGGCGTCGCAGAGGCGGGCGCCCGCGTCGTCGCCGGGCTCCACACGGTGTCCGGCCGTGAGCATGATGAGTCGGCACACCTCATCGACCTCGTCCGCAGGTAGGACGTCGGCCAGCAGCGTGCGGGCCACCTCCGTCGACGCGGTTTCATCCTCGGGTGTGCGGTTGCTGTGGACGGCGTCGTGGCACCAGAACGCGATCACTTCGAGGCGCTCACCGCCGAGGCGGGCCAACGCGTCGAGCCCGTATTCCAGGTGGGACACGGAGTGGTAGTGCCGGTGCGGTTCGGACCAGCGGGTCAGGAGTTCGGCCTCGACGGCGCGGGGGAGTAGCCCTCCGGAGCTCACCATGCGCGAACTCCCCAGTAGGCGACGCCGGCCCACAGACCGCCCCAGAGCAGGCTGGCGAAGGTGCCGATGATGAACAGTTCGCCCTTGCGGGAGACGCCGGCGGCGGAGTCGGTGACCAGGTCGGCGTAGCGGCCGAGCCCCTTGACGCCGAGCACCAAGGCAATGCCGGCGGGAAAGCCAGCCAGGATGGTGGCGTACATGGCGAGGCGCTCGAGGATGCCCACCCATCTGCCGCCCGGCAGGTCGCGCTGCGCCTTCTCCAAGCCGAGGTTGCGCTGGACGATGCGGAGCTCGTCGTCGGCTCCCGCCGTCGCTGGTTCGGTAGACGTGGGCTCCAGATTGCGGGGTGAGCGATCGATCCAGCGCAGGAGGGCGCGCACCACGGGGTTGCCGCCCGCAGCGATGAGGCCGGCGACGACGATGATGCCCGCCTTGGCCGCGATCTCGATCCAGTCCACACCCGCACGCTACACGTCACCACCGTCGAACTTGCGCTCCTTGGTGGCCTGAAGGAATGAGCAATTAGATGGGTTCGCAGCCGTGACACGCCGAGAAAGCACCCTGAACTGGGGAACGAGCCCATCTAATTGCTCATTCCCTCAGGGCGGCCCCAGAGCGGCGGGCGGGCGAGGAGCCGGGGCCTCTCGCGGGTACCGATCCCTGAGCAGTTGGCGCAGCCGGCTGACGAAGGGGGGCACTTTTCTTGGCCGACGGCGTGATTTCTGGGCAATCGCGGGTAAGGATGGAGATATGAGCGATACCTCTATCAGTGTCACCCGCACCATCAACGCGCCGGTTGGAGAGGTCTTCGACTACCTCACTCTGCCGGCCAACCACGTCGAGCTCGACGGCTCCGGCTTCGTCCGTTCCGTCTCCCACGGCGACCGCATCCAGGAAGTCGGCCAAGTGTTCACCATGAACATGGAGGGCGACCACATGGGCGGCGAGTACCAAACCGATAACCACGTCGTCGCCTACGCGCGCAACGCCGTCGTCGGCTGGGCAACCGCGCCCGCTGGCACCGAGCCGCCCGGCTGGACCTGGGTCTGGGAACTCACCTCCGACGGTACGGACCAGACCGATGTCACCGTCACCTACGACTGGTCGAAGGTCACCGACAAGGAGCTGCTCCAGAAGGTGAAGTTCCCGTTGGTGGAGAAGTCTGCCCTTGAGGACAGCCTCGCCAAGCTCGCTGAGGGCGTTGCCTGAGCATTGCCGCATTGCAACCCTCAACGAACCTAGCTTCGGCCTGATCGCCTGTCCGCGTAGGCGAGGGCAAGCCGCCTCGAGTATCAGGTCAGGACGCTCGCCCGTGCGGCGCCATCCGGGCTAGGCCGTAGAGAGTGAAATAGCGACCGCTTTTTTTCGAGTGACGCGACCATAGTGGTTGTGTAACACGAAAAAGCGGTCGCTTTTTCACGCCCCAGATCCTTGCTGGGGGAGAGCGCAGCTTGATCGCCAGACAGCCTTAGACGCCAGACGGCCGGCCAGCCTATCGACGGGTTGGCCGGCCATCGGATGCCGGTTAGGCGTCGGCTAAGAACTGGTAGAGCTTCCGCTTCAGGTCTTGGACCTCGGCGGTGGCCTTGGCGATCAGCACCTCATCGCCCGACTGGGCGATTGCGCCGAGTGCTTGCCAGAGCTGGCCGTACTCGTGGGTGAGGGCGGCGCCGGGGCGCTCTTCGTTCTCTTCTTCATGCTTCCAGGGGGCGGGGCGGCTCGCGGCTGCGTCAGCCTGCTCCTTGCCCGCGTCCGTGACCTCGTAGGACTTGCCGGTCTCTCCGCCGGAGAGGCGGATGAGGCCTTCGTCCTCAAGCTGGTTGAGGGCCGGGTAGATGGCGCCGGGGGAGGGCTTCCAGCGGCCGTCGGTGCGGGCGTCGAGCTCCTGGATGATCTGGTAGCCATTGCGCGGCTCCTCGGCGATCAGCAGGAGCGCGGCCAAGCGGACGTCGCCGCGGCGAGCGCGGTGACCGCGTCGGCCGCCGTGCCTGTGGGGGCCGCGGGGCCCGCCCATCGGGCCGAAAGCGTCGGCTGGGTCACCCGAGGGGCCGAACGGCCCGCCGTTGCCGCGACCGGGGCGGCCGTGGCCACCCCGACGGGGGCCTCCGCGTCGGCCTGAGCGCTCCTCGCGCCCGGCGCCGCCGTCGGCCTCGTTCATGAAGATGTTGAATCGAAGGGCAGACCTGCGGGCGCCCGACATGGGATTGAATGCGGCTTCCATCGCATACTCCTTCGTTGTGGTGCGACGACCGTGTGCCGCCGACGACAACAACCATAAACGCTCTATCGAGATATGTCAACGATATATCTTGATAGGTCCCTCGGTTCCCTTGTCACGCTGGGCCCATCTACGTCTCGCGTGGCCCATCTATTTGTGAGTTTG
>DYZF01000199.1 GCA_020741375.1 Tessaracoccus flavescens | reverse complement strand
CGTCGGGTCCGGTGGTGGGAACCACTTGGATCATGCCGGTGTCGACGTTGGCGTTGGGGGTGGCGAGCGGCACTTGGTGCACGCCGTCGAGCTGCTCGATGTCGGCCTTGATGCTGTTGAGCAGGCCGATCGGATCCGTGGAGCCGATGATGTCCACGGTCACGATCAGCGGGCCGTTGATGCCTTCGCCGAAGTGCTCGCTCATCAGGTCGTAGGCCACGCGGGCAGGCTGGTCCGGAAGCTGCTGGCCGGGCGTCGGCAGGGAGACGCGCAGCCCCAGCGCCGGCAGCGCCAGCGCGATGAGGCCGACGACCACCGTCACGATGGTGATCACCGGGTGCTTGGTGGTGACGCCCACCCACCAGCGGAACGCCTTGCGATCCTGGGATTGCTTCTCGGGACGCGGCTTGGGGCGCATCTTCTCGCCCATGAAGCCCATGAGGGCCGGCAAGAACGTGAGCGCGATGATGACGGCGAACGCCACGGTCACCGCGGCGAAGATGCCCATGACGGTGAGGAAGGGGATGTTGGCCACGCCGAGGCCGAGCAGCGCGATGAACACGGTGAGGCCGGCGAAGACGACGGCCGAGCCGGCGGTGCCGACGGCGCGGCCTGCGGATTCCTCCGGGTCCAGCCCTTGGGCCAGTTGGTCGCGGTGACGCGACAGGATGAACAGCGCGTAGTCGATGCCGACGGCAAGCCCGAGCATCACTGACAGCAGCGGCGTCGTCGAGTTGATGTCGAAGATGGAGGTGAGCAGGAACATCACGGCCATGGCGATGCCCACTCCGGTGACGGCGGTGATGAGCGGCAGGCCGGCGGCGACGATGGAGCCGAGGACGACGGTGAGCACGACGAGCGCCACCACCAGGCCGATCACTTCGATGATGGTGAAATGCGGCAGCTCAATGTTGTACGCCTCGCCGCCCATGCTCACTTGGGTGCCAGCCGGGAGCTCTGCCTCGAGATCTTCAGCCACCTGGGTGATGGGCGCGAGCTGATCCTCCGTGGGGGTGGAGCCGCCGAAATCCAGGTTGAGCTGGATGATGGCCGCCCGGCCGGATTCGGAGACCAGGCCGTCGACCATCTCGGTCCACGGCGGCGTGACCATGTCCACCTCGTCGAGTTGCTCCATCTCGGCGACGGCCTTCTCGAGCTGCGGGCGGTACTCCATGACCTGGTGGCCTTCGGGGGCAACGACGATCGCCATGGCCGTGAGTGCCGCGCCTTCTGGGAAGGTCATCTGCAACTTCTCGAGCGCCTCTTGGGACTGCGCCGACGGGATGCTGAACGCATTGCTGAAGGGGCCGTGGAAGGCGGCGGCGAGGCCGCCCAGGATCAGCAAGACCGCTAGCCAAGCCCCAATGACGGTGCGCCGCTTCCGATAACACCAACGGCCAACCGAATACAGCCATGCGGACATATAAACTGCTCCCAAACTATGACTCTGCCGATACCAGCGTAACCCGGTAACTCAGAGTCAGTAAAACCGAGGGGGTCGTCCATGGGAGAAGTCACGACGCGCCGTTCGGAGACGCTTGCGAAGCTGTCCGCGGCAGCGGTCCGAGAGTTCGCCAGGAACGGGATCGACGCCACCAGCATCGAGAAGCTGTGCGACGCGGCAGGCTTCACCCGAGGCGCGTTCTACTCCAACTTTTCGTCGAAGGACGATTTCCTGCTGGCCATGATGCGGCAGATCTCGGATCAGCGGATCGCCAACTTCGAGGGTGCCATGGCGTCGCTGCCCGAGCACATCGATCCCACGGAGATCATCCCCGGCCTCCTGCGCAGCCACACCATCACGCACGAGGAATCCATGGTGCAGCAGGAGCTCCAGCTCCGCGCTGAACGCGACCCCGAATTCTTCGCGGCCGTCGGCGAGTACCAGAAGGAGGCGTGGGAGGTGTACAAGAACTTCGCCCTCACAGCCTTGGAGCGCGCCAAGGTCGTGCCGCTGGTGGACATCGACGACTTCCTGCACATCCTGCAATCGCTCTACGAGTACCCCGACGATCGGGAGCCGGCCAGCCCCGGCCGCACCATCCGCGCCGTCCAGTCGGTGGCCGCGGCGCTCACCCGCTACGACGGCTGACCCGATGGCCACCATTAAGCGCCTCGTCACCGCCGGCAACCACGATCCGGCCGGCCCGCCCGAGCACGAGAACAACGTCTGGATCGTCGGTGACGACGCCGAGGTGATCCTCATCGACCCGGCCCACTCCCCCGACGAGATCGTCGACGCCGTCGCCGGACGACGGGTGACCGACATCCTGCTCACCCACGGGCACTGGGATCACGTGCGGGCCGCCGTCGAGGTGGCTTCCCGCGCGGGGGCGACCGTCTGGCTGAACCCGGCGGATCAGTTCCTGTGGAAGCAGGAGCACACCGAGGCCTTCACGCCGCTGGCCGACCGCCAGCAGTTCAGCGTGGCCGACGTCGCCCTGACGGCCAGGTTCACCCCCGGCCACACGCCCGGTTCGACGGTGTTCCTCGCGCCCGAACTGGGGGCGGTGTTCTCCGGCGACACGCTCTTCGAGGGCGGCCCCGGCGCCACGCGGTGGGAGTACTCGAGCTTCGAGCAGATCATCGGCTCCATCACGGAGCACCTGCTGAGCCTCCCGGACAACACTCAGGTGCACACGGGCCACGGCCCGTCCACCACCGTCGGCGCCGAGCGCCCGCAGCGGGAGGCCTGGATCGCCCGCGGCTGGTGACCGCTAGCGGCCGTCAGCGGTGGCTTCGGCCCACAGTTCGCGACGGCGCTTGGCCGCATTGCGATCCACCACACCCGTCACGGACCACACGATGCCCAGCAGCGCGAGCAGCCAAAAGAGTTTGCGCATGCCTCCACTGTAGGTGAGCCGTCCCAGCACTTCGACGGCGTACGGCCCCGAATCAGACCACGGGCACAGCCCCTCAGCAGAGGTCACGTCCCCGGTCTGACTACAGAGGCCGTCGCGCCCCAATAGGGTGGCACCGTGAGCTTCCACCGGTCCCGGGACGGGCGCGTCCTCCTGCGCGACGGCGCGCTGGCGGCTGCGCTGTTCGTCGGCACCGCGCTGCCGTTGACCGTGGTCGACGACAACCGCTTCGTCGTCGTCGGGCTTCTGTGGTCGCTGCTGATGTGCGCCGGGCTGACGTTCCGCCGCATCGCGCCGCTCCTCGCGCTGGCCATCGTGGTGGTGGCCGGCTTCGGGATGGTGGCCATGCTCACCTCGCCGCTGCCGTCGATCCTCGCCGTGCCCATCGTGGCGTTCAGCGTTGGGCGCCACCACCAGATGAGTTCCGTGGCCTTCGTGATCGCAGCCACCATCGTCGGCGGCATCGCGGGCCCGATGACCTGGACGGGCGATCTGCCCCCCACGTACCGCATCATCGGAACCACCCTTCTGGTGCTGCTGTGCTTCTCGATCGTCGCCTTCTCGTACCTGTTCGGGCGGTGGCTGCGCGAGCGCTCCCTCAACGAGGCTTTGGATCGGGAGATCGCCACCGAGCGGTTCACCGCGGCCCGTTTGCACACGGAGCAGGAGCTGCAGCTCGCCGCTGGCCGCGCCCGCACCGAGGTGGCACAGGAACTGCACGACGTGCTGGCCCACTCGCTCTCGGTGATCGTCGTCCAAGCAGAGGGCGCCCGGGCACTGATGGAAAAGAAGCCCGAGGCCGCCGTCTCCGCGCTCAACGTGATCGCCGAGACCGGCCGCAAGTCCATCGGCGAGGTGCGCCGGATCGTCTCGATCATGCGCGGCGAATCGGACAACGCCCACTTCGGGCCGGCGCCGTCGCTGGCCCAGATCCCCGAACTGGTGGAGCGCGCCGGCGATCGCATCTCCCTCACCATCGACGGCGAGGTGCCGCTGGTGCCCGAATCGCTCGGGCTCGCGGTGTTCCGCGTGGTGCAGGAAGCGATCACCAACACCCTCAAGCACGCCGGCCCCACCGCCGAGGCCACCGTCCACCTCACCTACCTACCGGGCGACATCGAGCTCACCGTCTCCGACGACGGCGTGGGCGCCATGGCCGTCAGCGACGGCACCGGCTCCGGGCTTGCGGGCATGCGCGAGCGCGTCTCCGCCATGGGCGGCACATTCTCGGCCGGGCCCAGGCCCGGCGGCGGTTTCCAGGTGCGGGCCAGCCTGCCCATGCCGCCACAATTGGGCAAGAGTTGGCTGAAAGGAGCCGCACGATGATCAAGGTTCTGCTGGCTGACGACCAATCGCTGGTGCGCAGCGGTTTCCGCATGCTGATCGATTCCGCCGACGACATGGAGGCGGTTGGCGAGGTGGAGAACGGGCGCGACGCGGTGGCCGCCGTTCGCCGCGGCAACGTGGACGTCGTCCTGATGGACATCCGCATGCCGATCATGGACGGCACAGAGGCCACCCGGCAGATCAGCGCGCTGGGCGGCTCCACCAAGGTGCTGGTGCTCACCACGTTCGACCTCGACGAATACGTCTTCGCGGCCCTGCGCAACGGGGCCAGCGGCTTCCTGCTGAAGGACGCCCGCCCGGAGGAGCTGTTGGGCGCGATCCGCAGCGTGGCCAGCGGCGACGCCGTCGTGGCGCCGTCGGCCACCAAGCGACTGCTGGACCAGTTCGTCGACAAGCTGCCCAGCGGACCGATGAAGCCAGACACCCGCCTCAACTGCCTCACCGACCGCGAGCGCGAGGTGCTGGTGGAGGTGGCGCACGGCGCCAACAACACGGAGATTTCCCAGCGGCTCTACATGGCCGAGGGAACGGTGAAGACCCACATCGGGCGCCTCCTGAGCAAGCTCAACGCCCGCGACCGCGTCAGCCTGGTGCTCATCGCCCACGAGTGCGGGCTGGCGCGCGACTAGCGCACCCGCGCCCGGACCCGACGCCTCCCGCTCGAACCGCTATCGGGCGACGAGATCCTCGGTGCCCTTCTCCAAGGTGTCGCGGCCGATCCGCGCGCTGACCACCGCCATCGCGACGGCGCACGCCGCGTAGAGCGCGGCCATCGCGACGAACCCCAGCACGGACAGGCCGGTGGGCGGCAGCGTGAGGGCCGCGACCACGCCCGCCAACACCAGCGCGGAGTTGAAGGCCATGTCGTAGAACGTGAACGCCCTGCCCTTGAACTCCTCGTCGACGTGCGCCTGCACCAAGGTGTCGACGCAGATCTTGAACGCTTGCACCGAGATGCCGATGAAGAAGCTGGCCACGAAGATGACGGGCTTGGTGGGGCTGAGCGCCATGGCGA
>DYZF01000198.1 GCA_020741375.1 Tessaracoccus flavescens | reverse complement strand
TCACGCTCGATGAGAACGCCGACTACCGCCACGAAGAGTGGGCGGGCTATGAGGAGAGCAGCGGCGCGGTCGACCTCGAACGTCAGGCGCGCGACCTGGACCTCAACTACGTCAAGCTCGACGGCACCGTCGGCGTGATCGGCAACGGCGCGGGGCTCGTCATGAGCACCCTCGACGTCGTCGCGGCCGCCGGAGCCGAACTGCCCGGTTCGCCTCGCCCGGCCAACTTCCTCGACATCGGCGGTGGCGCCTCAGCCCAGGTCATGGCCAATGGCCTGCGCATCATCATGAGCGACCCGCAGGTGAAGTCGGTGTTCGTCAACGTCTTCGGCGGCATCACCGCCTGCAATGACGTCGCCAACGGCATCGTGCACGCCCTCGAGATGCTGGGCGACGAAGCCCGGCTCCCGATCGTCGTGCGCCTCGACGGCAACTCCGTCGAGGTGGGCAAGGCCATCCTCGAGGAGGCCAACCACCCCCTGATCACCGTCAAGAACACGATGGATGAGGCGGCCCGCACCGCCGCCCGCCTTGCCTCGGAAGGAAACTGACCCTCCATGTCGATTTTGATTAACGCCAGCTCGCGGGTGCTCGTCCAGGGCATGACCGGCAAGGAAGGCCGCAAGCACACCCAGCGCATGATCATGTCCGGCACCCGCGTCGTCGGCGGCGTCACGCCCGGCAAGGGTGGCGAATCCGTCCTCTTCGAAGAGGATCCGGTGCCCGTGTTCGGGTCCATGGTGGAGGCTGTCGCAGCTACCAACGCCGACGTCTCAGTGGTCTTCGTGCCCCCGAAGTACGCCAAGGCCGCCGTCATGGAATCCATCGAGGCCGAGATCGGCCTGTGCGTCGTCATCACTGAGGGCATCCCGGTGCGCGACACAGTCGAGTTCCAGGCCGCCGCGCGCGACGCCGGCACCCGCATCATCGGCCCCAACTGCCCGGGCCTGATCTCTCCCGGCAAGTCCAACGTCGGCATCATCCCCGCCCACATCTCCGGCGCGGGCAGCATCGGCCTAGTGTCCAAGTCGGGCACGCTGACCTATCAGATGATGTACGAGCTGCGCGACCACGGCTTTTCGACGGCGGTCGGCATCGGCGGCGACCCGGTGGTCGGCACCACCCACATCGACGTCCTCCAGCAGTTCGAGGAGGATCCCGACACCCAGATCATCGTCATGATCGGTGAAATCGGCGGCGACGCCGAGGAGCGGGCCGCCGAGTACATCAAGGCCAACATCACCAAGCCGGTCATCGGTTACGTGGCGGGCTTCACCGCCCCGCCCGGCAAGACGATGGGCCACGCCGGTGCGATCATCACCGGCTCAGCTGGTACCGCGGCCGCCAAGAAGGAAGCGCTGGAAGCCGCCGGCGTGCTGGTGGGGGAGACGCCGTCGCAGACGGCGATGCTCGCCCGCGACGCGATCGCCAAGCTCCGCACCAAGCGCAGCGCCTGACCGCACCACCCTCACAGCAAGTGGAGCCGACCCCGAGGGGTCGGCTCCACTTGCTCCGTGATGAGGTGATCCGTGATGTGCGTCGATCAAGCCTGCGACGCGCGCAGCGGGATGCGGATCCCGAGCTCGGCCAACTGGGCGTCGGTGAACTTGTAGTCGGCCGACACGGTGGTCAGCGTGTAAACCACGCGGTTTCCTGCCTTGCTGACGATCAACTGGAAGGGCACGGGCTTGTCGCCGGTGGCCTGCGAGACGTTGAAGATCCGTGAAGAGATGCCGACGTCGTTGGCGCCCGTCGAGGTGACCGGCGCGAGTTCCTGCACCGAGGCCGTGTTCACCCGGTCCTTGCAGGAGGCGATGGCTGACGTCAGCTTGTCGGTGAACGCGTCCGCGGCGGCGTTGTCGGCGAACGTGAAGATCATCTCGTCCATGCCGAACGCGCCGGGAGCCTTGGGGTCCTCGGTGATGAGGTAGGTGGCCTGCTGCCGCGCCGTTGGGCCGGGCTCGCTGGTGAGGTTCATGTTCTCGCAGCCCATGCCGCGGCTGGTGACGCCAGCGGGATCCGACATAGTCCAGCGGCCTGCGCCGGCGGTGATCCGCGGCAGGTCGGCGGGGATCAGCCAACCCTGCGGCTGGCCAGGCGGGATGAGCGCATCGGCGACGGCGGGCGTGCCGCACGTCACCTCCTGCTCGGTGCACAGGATGGCCTGCGGGCGAGCGATGGCCTGCGTGAGCGCATCCGGAGCCACGGGCTCGCCGTTACGGACAACGTCGATCAGCTGCACGGCGGCACCGGCGCGGGTCAACAGCACCGTGTGGTACTGCGGCGTGGCGTCTTCGAAGACGACCGTCAACTGGAACGCCTCGTCCGCCATGCCAGTCACGGATGAGGACCGGACGATGCGGGCGGGCAGCTCGCTGCACGTGCTGAGGCGCGTGGTGAGATCCGCCATGACGTTCGTGGCCGCGATCGGGGTGGCGTACACGTCGATGCGGTGCAGGGCGGCCAGGCGGTCGTCGTCGGACGTCGCTAGGAGGCGTTGCATCGAGTGCGTGGGGTTGGCCTCCTGCGAGTCCGTGCTCAGGCACGCGGCGCGGCCGGTGTGCTCCGTGATCCCGAAGGTGGATTCCGTGACCGCCCACTTCGCGGCCGGGGCGATCGACGTGAGATCC